>NZ_MLAQ01000002.1 GCF_002272895.1 Helicobacter sp. 12S02232-10 | reverse complement strand
TTGGGAGGTCTCATCTTTTTTTGGAGTCAGAGTTGTGATGAGATTTTGTAATTTTGTATTGTCAAAATTAATGCTAGAGGGAGTGGAACTAAAGGCAATATTGGTTGTGCCTTTGGTGGTTTGGATTCCACCAAAAAGGAAAGATTGGTCTGCAGTGGCATTAAGAGTACCTGTATTGGAGATCTTACCGATAAATTTGGAATGATTGGAAAACTTCATTGTCCCTGTAGTATTTTCTTGGATTTGAATTTGTTGTGTTGTTAATGCCGAATTATTTAGATCAACTTCTGCTTTACTGCCATTGCCTGAGACATTCAAAGATTCAAGTTTGGTTTGAGTCAAGGGATCTGTGTTGTCTAAAGTAAAGGAAGCGCCACCTGTGACATTGATATGGCCAACCTTATCAGCATTCTTAATCTTTAAGTCACTTCCACTTTTTTGCAAAGTGATATTACCAACTGAAGCAGCATTGGCAATGGTTCCTGTGATGGTTCCTCTAAAATTAGTGATATCACCAATCGTGATTTTTTTATCCTCAGAAGAAACTTCTCCTGTTTTATCAGTAGGAGCAGTATCAGAAGCAGTGGCAAAGGTTAGAGTGGAATTAGTGCCATTTTCGCCTATGGAAACGACATTGCCAACATTTGAATCTGTCAAGGTCGCACTCAATGTTGCGCTTCCGTTGATATTAATATTTTCCAATTGAGAACCATTAGTCGCATTTAGGGTAATTTTGCTAACGTTGCCGTTGATATCTCCTTTCATTGTAGCATTATCAAAAGCAAGAGTAGCAAAGGTTCCTGCACTGGTAATGATGTACTCTCCGTTTGCTTTTTTAAAGCCATCATTATAGTCTCCTTGCCAAATAGCACCGTTTTTAAAGGTCAGATTCACTGTAGAGACCTCATTTAAAACATTTCCTTTGAGGGCGTAGCCATCTGTGGTGTTGTTCCCATCAAATGTTGCAGTCAGCACAGGCTTATCAGGCATCAATGCTGCGTGTAGGCTTTGAATTGCATTTGTATTATCAGTGGCAGTCAAAGAAGAATCTTTAAAATTCAAGATTGTATTGACAACGCTATCATTGTCGTTTTGCATATTGGTCACAGTCCCTAACATTTTAGAACTATTGGTGAAATCAAGTTTGAGGTTTCCATAAATATTATTGGCATTCCCCTTAAAGGTTGATTGAGAATCAAAAGTTCCTTGAATAGTTTCGTTGTATTTATCATATTGTTCGTATATAGTCTTGATACTTCCCTCCAAATAAGACTTATTTTTGGCAGTGATATTGATTATAGGTAAAGCATAAGGAGACACACCGTTCAGATCAGTGCTGAGATCAGCATAAGCTTTTGCGCCATTATCAAGAATCAGGTTAGCAGTTCCTTGATCGATCTTGATTTGTGAATTTTTACCATCCTTACCTTTGAGAGCAAAGCCTTTGGATGAATTTCCACTAAAACTAAAGGTTTGATATTCTTCTCTGACTCCATCAGTGTATCCATTTATAGAGGTGTAGGCATAATCAGAAATATCGCCTTCCATCGAAGAATTGGTAAAAGTAAACGTGCTGTGACCAACTCCATCACGCCATAAGCCTTGAGAAACATTGCCTTTGAAATTGGCATCGTTTTTGAAAGTGTAATTATTAATCTGACCATAATTATGGATGTCCCCAACCCAAGCATAACCCTTTAAACTAGCATCACTATTTCCTTGATAGCTTCCATCAAAAGTAAATGTTGATGTATAATTATTAAAACCTCCGATTTCGCTAGGCTTTGTACTCCCGAGTGTAAAATTTCCGCTATAGACAGAATCTTTGAAATTAAAGGTTGCTGTAGAGCCGTTCCACATTTTTAACTCAGGTTTTATGATAACAATTTCTTTATCTGCATTGATAGTGAGTTTTCTTGCAGGATTTGAAAATACACCTGTCCAATCTATTTCTTTTTTATCAGAAACTCCATCAACATCTTTTATTGTTCCACTCATTGCACTATCCACAATATCTGCACTTATGCAAACGTTGGCTGCAGAAAGGTCGCAGGTAGCCGAACCAAGATGTTGCGCAAAGGCTTGAGGTGCAAGAACGGAAGAAAGAATGAGCGAAGTAGGAACGAGAAACTTTTTAGAAAGCTTTATAGGGAAAGAATTATTGCCCCCCCCCCCCCACGGGTTATTTTTATTTTCTTATTCATTGTAATGATCTCCTTTTCAAGTGATTCTAGATATTTATTAATAGAAATTATGTTGCATAATTTCATATTGCTCCATTCTAACATAAAATTATTTAATTTTTATATTACTGATTTTATTTTTTTCGATTGAATACAATTAAATTCATAATATTTGATATTTTTATTGGTATATTTTGTCTCAATGATTTACTTAGATAATTAATATTTTAATAAATAAAGTATAAATATTTATTAAAAATTTTAGAAAAAAAATAAAATAAGGAGGAAAAGAGGGTTAAAAAAAGATTTTTACTGAGAAAAAAGGGGAAAAACCATCAAAATTATAGAAATTTAAAAATTCAAACAGACCAACTTTTGCTAAATTCTTTGTTTGCAAAAAGAGAACTCAACCCGCTCACTTGTTTCAGACGCAAAAGCTCATCAGCGTCCATCCCGATATTTTTCATAATCCATTCATCGCTTTTGCCACATTCGATTAGCTCGCTTACAATCTTTTGCATTAGCTCTACGGCGTGGCTTCCTCGTGCGCGATTGTGGCGAATTGTGGATGCCATCCGATGGGAAATGTCTTTATCAATCACAACCACAGGCAAAAGTCCGCGTTCGCGTTCATAAATATCTTTGTGTTCGCGCATAATTACGTATCTGTGGAAGCCATCTACGATCTCATAGATGTCCTCTTTTTTGATGTAATAACACACGATGGGCATTGTATAGCCATCGTTTAAGATGGACTGATAAAGCAAAACCATTTCAGGGGTAGCGATATGATTGGGGTTGTAGGCATTGGATCGTATTTTTTCAAAAGGCACAGGGGTCACTTGATAAACTGGGGATTTGAAAATAGGATTTGTTTTTGAGGGCATTTGCGTATCTCCTTTGGACTTAGAAATCTTTGTATTTTTCCATTATTTTAGCAATCTTATGGCGTTGCTCTTTGGTCTGTGCAAAGCTTAATCCTTTGCAAAGCACATCATTTTTGATGATACAAACTGCCATACGTCGCCAAGTTAAGGCTTCTCTTGCAGATTCGATCTTTCTAGGGGCAAAATCAAGGATTTTGGTGAAGATAAAAAGCTCTTTGCCTCTTGTATTGAGTTTTTTCATCGATTTCACCCCTTCAAGATTCCTGCTTGTCTCACTGATATGGCAGCCCTTTTTATTCCAATAGCGAATGAATTTGATAAATCTTTGGACATAATGATCTCGCAGCTCTTTAGGGAGTGTGGCTAAAAGCATTTTCGTGTAGCTTTTCCACGTATGTCCTTGTGGAAGCTTCACATCGTAGTAGCCCATAATTTTATCCTTGCAATAAATGTTGCCAAAGTTTGCCCCGCTCACTCGATTGACTACGCCCAGCCAAGTCTTAGGCTCAATAATGCGAAAAAGATTCAGTCCGTTTTTTTGATCATCCCCATAAGGTTGGCAGATCCGCATCATTGAAAGCGGGACGCCAGATCTGTAAAATAGATCGTAAATCTCATTGTAATCCCATTTGAAGCGGTGGTTTGCAATCCATATATCTTCAGTCGTCCAATCATAGATGGGATAGGCATTGTAGATATTATAAATATCTTTGCCGACTTGCGTGGTGTATTGCCTGCCTTTTAAGGTTCTTTTGCTTTGGGAAGCGATGGTTCTAAAACGATTGAAACTCTCATCAGCTCTGATCCCTACAAGGCATACCGTCATTTTACCATCAGCACCAAAGTGGGAAAGAAAAGCAGTCGTAAAATCTTCGAACTCCATTTTATAGCTGAAAAAATCAAAGCGGTGGTTGTGCAGTGTCCAGACATAAATGCCTTTTTTGGGATTGTGTAGTTTGGGATAGTCGCGCACCCATTTATCGACATTCTCACTATCCCAACAAGTCCAAAACGGGCTAAACACGCTCGTGGCGTTTCGCAAGTTTAAGGGCATACAGCACCAATGAACTTCCAAATATTTTTTATTGGCCTCAATCATTCGCTTGATGTATTCGATGGTATAGGCGTATTGGGCTTCTAGGTCGATGAAAAGTAGGATAATCTTTTGTTTTATTTTACGGGCTTTGAGGTAGTCTAAGACTAAATTTAACATCACGCCACTATCCTTGCCGCCTGAAAAACTTAGGATAATACGCTCGAAATTTGAGAATATGAAATCTAATCTCTCTTGGGAGGCTTCATAAACATTGATTTTTCGATATTTTTTACTTGGGCTTTGCGTTGGCAATGGCATCCTTAAGTTTGTTTTTACCAAAATATCAAAGAATGATTAATAAACCCAACTCAAAAAAGAGATGAAAATTTCTATATTTTCTTTTAAAGCGTGTGAAACAGGGGGCAGCTATTTGTGAGAAAAGGTAGCCAATGGCTACACATACCAATCCCCAGATGAATAAACAAGCTCCAAAAATCCAATAGTCATTTTTAACCGGATATATCTTTAATAAGAATTTATCAATCTTTTAAAGACTATTTTATTATTGGTTCTATTGGATACATTAAATAAAAAAATAACAAATCAGTGAGGTTTAAATGATTTTTGTATAGAATATGATTGTGAAGCTCGTACTCTCTTTGAAGTCCGTAGCTTCACAGAGAGAATTTGAGCTTCCGAAAGGAGGCTTAAAATGATTAAAACGGTCATTATTATAGCATTAATTTGCTTAATAATAACAAAAGTTTGTTGATTTTTGTTATTAGGGTAGGTTGGCAAGCAAACCTACCCTCTATGATTGTTTTTTCTCTCGCTTGCATTCTTAAATCAAAAATACTATATATATTCTTGATTGACTCCATTGGATACATTAAATAAAAAAATAACAAATCAGTGAAATTTAAATGATTTTTGTATAGAATATGATTGTGAAGCTCGTACTCTCTTTGAAGTCACCAGCTTCACAGAGAGAATTTGAGCTTCCGAAAGGAGGTTCAAATAATGTTAAAAACAATCATTATTATAGCATTAATTTGCTTAATAATAACAAAAGTTTGTTGATTTTTGTTATTAGGGTAGGTTGGCAAGCAAACCTACCCTCTATGATTGTTTTTTCTCTCGCTTGCACATTATTAAGCCCAATGATTATTCTGGGCTTTATCATTCTTATTAATTTCTATTGTTGGCTGATTGCAAATTTTAAAGAGATAGATTTATGATTCTTAATTGTTTTTGTCATATCGTTTTTCTCTTGCTAATTCCCATAAAAAGAAAATATCTTTGAAACGATTTGGGAAATATCAGATTGAAGATGGTAAATCTGATTTTGGGAAATCTGATTGAGATAGTCTATATAGGGCTTGCTGATTTTCTCATAGCTCTTAAAATCAAATGTATTCACTGCATACGTGCAAAAAATGTCCTTTGATTCTAAAAATGCCCGATTTAAAAGCAAATCATTAATCATTCCAAGTCTATCCCCGCTTACAAGAAGCATAGGAGACTCTAGATATTGGGCTAAATCAAACATATTACGCTTCCCATCAATAGGGACCATTATACCCCCTGCCCCCTCAATGATCAAAAAATCACATTTTAAACCCAAATCTCCAATCTTTTGCTTAATATACTCAAAATCCACTTTTGGGGCTTGGGGTTGTGATAATTGCGCTACAAAAGGAGAGGCAGGAAGATGGTAGCGATAAAAATTAATGTCATCCAAAGACAAATCAGGAAAAACTTTTTTTCCTCTGTGTAAATGAATATGACAATCTGGTAAAATCCCCCCCTCATCGCCCGTCTCAATAGGCTTGGCTACAAGGGTTTTAATCCCCATCTGATTGCAATAATCGCTCAATAAGGTTGCTGTATAAGTTTTGCCAATGTTTGTGTTAGTGGCACTGATGAATAGGGTCTTCAAAAACCGCTCCTTTCAGTTAATAAAATTTGGTAAAATTATAGACAATCAATAGAAAATATTTTTTGGGAATTTTATGGCACAGATCAATACACAAGCAGAAATTGAACTTTTTTTACAAGAACCTAAAATGTCCAAAGTGGTCTTATTGAATGATGATTATACGACAATGGAGTTTGTAATAAAAATCTTGATGGATATTTTTGAGAAATCCTACAATGAGGCTACAGAAATTATGCTCAGCGTTCATCGAAACGGGAGTGGGGTATGTGGTATCTATCCTTATGATATTGCTGAATTCAAAGCCAAAACTGCCAAGCAGAGAGCCCAAAAACATCGCTTTCCTCTTAAAATCATCACTCAAGATCTGAATTAGGAGAGAAAATTGAATCACCTCATCAGCCCGAATTTAACCCAAACTATCAATGAAGCCGTTGAAACCGCTAGAGAAATGAAACACGAAATTCTCACTATCGAACACCTTTTTTTAGCCGTATTGGGCAATCAGAAAGGGGAAGAGTTACTTAAGGCTTGCGGTGCAGATATTTTGCAGATGGAAAAAATCGTGCGGATTTACTTGGCCAATCACATCCCTGTTTCTAAAGCCCAAGAAATCTCTCTTCCCTCTCAAACTCCCGCGCTTGATCGGGTTTTCACATCAATGATCGAACACGCTAGCAATTCAAACCAAAAAATCTTAGAAGTGAGTGATTTACTCGCTTTTATATTGCAGGAAGAAAACAGCTATACAGCAAAATTGATGGCTTCTCAAGGAATCACTCGTTTGGATATTCTTGAAAAAATTACTGATGAAGATAAATCTCAAACTTCGCCAAATGCAGAAAGTTATCTGAAAAAATACAGCAAAAATCTCGTTGAACTAGCCAAAAGCGGTAAAATCGATCCGGTTATCGGGAGAGAGAATGAGACAGCACGCGTGAGTGAAATCTTATGCCGCCGCAAAAAAAATAACCCTATCCTTGTAGGTGAGCCTGGTGTGGGAAAAACAGCCATCGCGGAGGGAATCGCTTTAGAAATCGCACAAAAAAAAGCCCCTAAAGTCTTGCACAACTGCCAGATATTTGCTCTTGATTTAGGGAGTATGGTCGCAGGAAGCAAATACAGAGGGGATTTTGAAAAACGCCTTAAAGGCATTCTTTCTGAGATTGAGCAAATGCCTCAAGCCATCCTTTTTATTGATGAAATCCATACCATAGTGGGAGCAGGTGCGACATCAGGGGGTAGCTTGGATGCTTCCAATCTACTCAAGCCAATGCTTGCAAACGGAACGCTTCGATGTATTGGAGCAACCACATTTAGCGAATACAAAAACTACTTTGACAAAGACAAGGCATTATCAAGGCGTTTTTCAAAAGTCGAAGTCAATGAGCCGAGTTTGGAATCTTGCTATGAAATCATCAAAGGTTTGGCTCCCATTTATGAGAAATATCACGACATTGCCTATACTCCTGAAGCCCTCAAGGCGTGCGTGGATCTTTCAGAACGCTATATCAGCGACAAATTCCTACCTGATAAGGCGATTGATTTGATGGATGAAGTCGGGGCGAACAAAAAAATATCATCTCATAAAAAAAGCAGGACAATCAGCAAACAAGACATAGAAAATATCATCTCAAAAAGCGTCAATATCCCAAAATCTCAAGTGAGTAGCGATGAGAGAGGATTGTTAAAAAATCTTGCTTCCAAACTTAAAGCAAAAATCTTCTCCCAAGATAAAGCTATTGATGCACTTACTCAAGCCATCAAAACCAACAAAGCCGGTTTGGGGGCACTCCATCGCCCTATTGGAAATTTTTTATTTGTGGGACCTAGCGGGGTGGGGAAAACTGAACTCAGTAAAGAGCTTGCCAAAGCGTTGGGATTGCATTTTGAGAAATTTGATATGAGCGAATATATGGAAAGTCACAGCGTTTCAAGACTGATCGGTGCTCCAGCAGGATATGTGGGCTTTGAACAAGGGGGCTTGATGATTGATGCGATCAAAAAACACCCTCATTGCGTTTTATTGCTTGATGAAATTGAAAAAGCCCATCCTGATATTTACAATATTCTCCTGCAAATAATGGATAGTGCAACTTTAACCGACAATGCAGGAAATAAGGCTGATTTTAAAAATGTGATTTTGATTATGACCTCTAATGCTGGGAGTAAGGAAAGCAATCCTTTAGGGTTTAGCAGTGTCTATGAAAACAAACACGAAAATGCTTTAAAAAATATTTTTAACCCCGAATTTCGCAGTCGCCTTGATAGCATCATCACGTTTTACCCTCTTGGTAAAAACGAGTTTGAAAAAATCGCCAAAAAATATATCGAAGAACTCAACCACCAACTCAAAGAAAAAAATATTTTGCTTCAAATCGATTCAAAAGCCCTCCAAAACATTGCTTCACGAAGCGTTGAAAATGCTCTAGGAGCAAGAGAAATCCGTAAAATTATCGACAATGAAATCAAGATTAAGCTTAGTGATGAGATATTGTTTGGAACGCTAAAAAACGGCGGGAATGCAAAAATAAGTGCAGATAAAAATGGGTTAAAAATCAGCTTTAAGGGCGTATTGAAAGTACATCCCTGATTCTTATAGGAACAAAACCTACGTTTTCCCCACTCATATTCAGGCAAAAAGGGTTTTTTGTATTTCTAGAATGTGTGTGGCCGTGAATATTAAGCGAACAATCACAAAGTCGATATAAATCATCAAGCACATCTCTAGTGGGAGCATAACGATCATTTTTCTTTCTATCCATCACAGGAAAATGGCTGAACATTATCCTCTCAGCCCCCAAATCAATTACAACAGCATTGAGCAATTCATCTTTTAACGCACTTTTACCCCATTTGGCTTCAAGCTTGCTAAAAATCTTTTTCTTATTTTCGATTTTGAGCTTAACTTTTTTGCAAATGCTCCAATCTTCAATTTTCTTTAAGCGGACGTATTTTTTCAAGTCGTTATTGCCTACAAGCAGTCTCTTTTTACCTGCAAGTTTTGGAAGATGTTGCCAACCCTCCTTAAAATACAAATCGCCTAAATGCAGCACAAAATCATCTTTACCCACTGCAGAATTCCATAACATAACACTACAAAGATCAAAATCCTTGAAGCCTCTTTCTTTGGCAAAGGTTTTACGCAAAGGCTCTTTTTTTAAAATAGCCTTGTGTCCAAAATGCGTGTCTGAAATTACAAAAGTATCCATATTTAGGCAAAACTTCATTATTTTTGTCTTTTAAATAAGATTGTAATATTTTAATGGTTTTTTCTTAAATTCCACCTAAACGTAAAAAATGCAATCAAGCCCATCAGGCCTCCAAGACAAAAAGCCGCCTCATAGCCCCAATGAGCATACACATAACCACCCAAATAAGACCCTAAAGCCCCGCCTATAAAAAACATTACCATATAAAGAGCATTAAGTCTAGCTCGAATCTCTTGGGCTAAAGCATAAATCATTCTTTGCCCTACCACAAGGTTTAAGGAAACACCAAAATCAAGTACAATCCCACAAATTGCAAGCCAAATGAACGCCCCCCAAGCATTTTGAATCGGCAAAGCAGCCAGTAACATCGAAAAACCCACGCACAAAAGTGCAATATTTGTCGTCCATCGACTTTTTCCCGCATCCGCAAGCCTGCCTGCAATGGGCGCGCACAAAGCTCCCGTAACGCCTACGAGGGTAAATAAAGCCACAGCATTTGCTCCAAAGCCAAATTTTTCTATCAAAACTAAAGGAGAAACGATCCAAAACAAACAAAATGCTCCAAAAGCTAAAAAATGATAAAATCCCCTTTGTCTCAAAATCGGTGTGGCAACAAACAAACCTAACATCGAAGCAAGCAATTTAGGATAACTCATTTTGCCCGAGGGGGATTTTAGAGGCAATGCAAATAAAAAAATAATCGCCAATACAAAAATCAATCCACCTGAAATCTGAAACACCCCATTCCAACCGATAAAACCTGAAAAAAAGCTTGATAAAGGACGGGCAAGCATAATTCCAAAAAGCAACCCACTCATAATTGTTCCAATAGTTGCCCCACGAACATTTTCAGGAGCCATCGAAGCGCCAAAAGGCACAATCATTTGAATAGCAGATGCACACAACCCGACCAACAACGACATCATCAAAAGACCTTGAAAGGTTTGTGAAAAGCTCATCAAAAACAACACGCCCACATTCAAAATGTAAAACGCCACATAAAATAAAAGTCATTTGCAGCTTAAAATCAAAGTGACGCCCACCGCTTTTGTTTTATGTGGCAAATTTACAACTTAATTTTGCCTAAACGAATCGGCTTATGGATTTCTAAAATTCTTCACACTCGTTGCAAGACCCCTTTTACCCTGCCAAGTATCGAAACGTCTTTAAAGTCATAGAACATTGATTCGTAAGCTTCATTAAAACTCACCAACTCCAACTCTTTCTCTCTTTTAAAACAACGTTTAATAAAAAGTCCGTCTATGGTGCTAATAACATAGGTTTTTCCCTGTTTGATATGGCGATCGGTTCTGTCTAAAAAACACAACCCCCTGTCTTTGATTTCAGGCTCCATCGAATCGCCCACTGCATAAATGATTTCGCTAAAGCCTTTGGAATCCAGCAATTCTAAAGCCCTCTCATCAAACAGGAGCTCCTTATATTCAATCCTCTCGTTTTCGCTTCCATATCCACAACTCCCGTTTGCCGTATAAAGCTTTAATATTTTATAACGCTCAAACGATTCAAGACAATCGTTCGGATCAGTCCCATAAAAGAAATGGTTGATGGAAATTCTCCTGCCGTGCAAAAAGTTCATCACTTCCTTATAGGGGATTGAGTTTTTAAACTTTTTTTGATAAAAGCTGTTTGCATTGATTCCCAAAGCTTTTGCAACATCGACGTCTTTAGGGGTTAAAATACCATCAGTCGCCAAGATGTCTTTTATTTTCTCAAAAATTTCGTGTGCTTCGAAATAAATCATTTTTGCTCCTTAATTTTTTATTTACAAATTATAAGAGTTTTTCTCTCTTTTAGAAAAAATATTACTATTTATAAATAATTAAATCCAACCACAGCCAACACACAGCTGAGTGGAGCTAACATCATCTTATAAAAAATAAAGGAGCATATATGAATTTAGAAAAACCATCAAAGGATTGCCTTTAAGTCAAGCCAAACAAGAAGAGCTTTATAAAGCCTGCTCTGATTTCCCTGAAGTCTTAAAAAGAATGTCTTCTTGCAATCTGATTCTTTCAGAAAATAAAACGGAGTTTTTAGATTTTTTCAGAGTGATTGCAAACAGCTTCTTTAGCTTCAAAGACGCCCTATTAGGACTTTTTATAAAAGAAAGCAAGAGCGGTTTTCTAATGAAAGATGTGAGAGATGAGTCAATCAAAAAAATCCTTACTGAACTCAAAAAGAGATGCAAAGAAAAAAAACTTTTGGATAAAAAAGAGCTTCAAGAAGAGCTACCTTTTATTTTTGATGAGCTTTTTGATTTTGGTTCTGAAGCGTTTTGGTTTTATTGTGGGATTTCTGAAGAAGGCGATAATTTTTGCAATGATTTTTTAAGCCTCCCCTCTGTTTAAAGAGGGTTAAAAGACCCTTTAAAGAGCATTGAAGATCTTTAAAAATTAAAGATGAGTAACTCGCTCTTAATTTTTGAATGCGCTTGGTTTAGCGTATATCTCACCCCAACTTCTTCGATTCTAAACCCTTTGTAGAGCTCTCTGACTCTTTCGCAATCATTATAGCTCAGAATAAATTTGCCTTGAATTGAAGAAAGCAACTCATAAAGATCTTGATGTTCTTTTATTCCAAACCCTCCCGTGTTCTTATAATAGCTTTCAGTCCCCACATAGGGCGGGTCTGCATAAAAAAGAGTTTCAGGGCTATCGTATTCTTTGATGAGCTTTCTAAAATCCATATTTTCAATACTGACTCGCTTCAATCGATCGCTATAGACCTGATAATCTCTAAAAATATTTTTGGGCTTTCTTTTTTTGGACATTGCAAAACTATCCCCCTTTGAGCCAAAGCTCATAACAAGCCTGTAATAATAAAAAACCGCTCTCTCTAGGTCATTTTTGGGTTTTAAAACTCCTTTTGCAATCAAATCAAACAACCTTCTGGAACAAAGCATATGCTGGAGCATATTTCTGAAGCTCTGTGGGCGTTTTTGAATAATCAGGTGCAAATTGATCAGATCGCCATTTGCGTCATTGATCGTTTCTGTGCATTTGTTGTCAGGAATTGGTTTTGCATAAAGAACGCTGAGTGCTCCTGCAAAAACTTCTACATAAGAGCGATGTTGCGGCATTCTCTCAATAATTGTTTTAGCCAGTTTGCTCTTGCCTCCAATCCAGCCAAATGGAGCTTTGAGTTTTGCAGGCAAAAATAACGACTTGTGATTTGGGTTCATTTCCCCTCCTTATAAAAAATAATATTTTTAGCTTTTTTGTCAAAATAAACTAAAATTCTTTTCTCTAAGGTGGCTTACGGGGAGGTGAGCACTCTTGGAGCCTTTATTGATACTCTTATCTTTATTTTTATTTATATCTTTTAATTTTTGCATACAGCCTAACAGCTAAATACAACGTGATTCTCGTGCTTTTTTTGATCCCTGCAGACTCCATCGCTTCTAAAAATATTTTGTCGCAATAGCTCCTTTTAAGCTCTCCCTGATGGAATTTATCGCACAAATAATCGTGCAGAATGCAGCACTTGCTGTAATCCTCAAATGGGGAGAGCAGCCACCAAAAAATCTTAGGAATGGTTGCCCCATCACTCCTGAATCCTTTGGGGACAACGATGTTTTTTCCCGATTTGGCAGCGTATTCAATCGGCTCTAAAAGAATGACCATCATCCCATCCTTGTGCCTCCAATAAATTTCAGCCTTTAAAGAGGAGCGAAGATTGTTATTTTCAGTAATATGAGTAGTCATTGTTGAGTTCCTTTGTTCTCAGCTTGAGATTTTGTTTGGACTGCCTATTTTGTTTGTTTTTTTGTTTCTTTATCTGTAAGCTCTATTCCCCAAACAATCTTTGAAACCTCCTCTTTACCTGAAGCTTTTTTGACCTTATCCTTAAGAACCCCACACTTAAAAATTGCCTCGCTCTTCATTTTCAGAGCGTCGTTATAGACAGCTTTGAGCTGTTCTTTGGTGTGGGGAAGGTTCTGTTTATCCAGTGGGTTATCAATGGGAGCACAGCGAAAAAAGCTGTCTATGTTTGCTGCCACAAGCCCCAAGAGGTTGAGCTGGTCTTCAAGCTTGGCATCATAGATATGCTCAGACCCCAAAGCATCTGAAGTAAAATTTAAAATCGAAGCGTCGCAAGTTTTATTCAACTCTTCAATCTTTTTGTTTTTAAGTTCAGTAAGCTCTCTTTCTTGAGTTTCTAAAAATGATTGGGGCAACTCTCCTTCTTTAAAAGGCTCAGGAAGTTCATTCTCGCTGCCCACATAGGTAAAATCAGCGTCTTGAGTGAGCACCTTGAATTCGCCGCTGACTTCTGTAATCTTTTCATTTTCCAAGCAATAGATTTTCATAAAAACTCCTTTATTTTTTAATTTTTTTTGACTCAAAGCTGAGCGATTAGTTGGGGTTGAGCCACACTGGTGGTGTAATTAATGTTGCCATCATAGGCAGTGCCACAAGCATAGAGTCTCTTCCCATCAGTGGCTATAAATGCTCGCTCGCTCTCCCAAACGGATGCGAGCATAAAGTCCTCTATATTTTGAGGGATTTGCATTCTTTCAAAAGTTCTTACATTATTATTATGACCCAAGCCCAAGGCGTTGTTGTTATAGCCAAAGCTATAAAAAAAGTTATAAAAATCTTGCGCAAAAAAGGCTTGATAGTTATAGGGTTGGGTTTCAATATTCTTAATACTGATTGGGGAATCCCCATTCTTTAGGTTATTCCCGCTTCGATTATCCCCAAAGCCATAATTGCCGTGTCCCCAAGCCACAACATAGCCGTCGGTTGAAACAATAAAGCAGGTGTTATAACAGGTTCCCCCGATGAACTTGGCGATTTCCGCACCCAAACCGATGACTTTAGTGAAAGCACTCCTGTCGTTAAGATCATCTTGGTTGAGTTGGCGCTGTCCGTTATAGCCACAACCATAAATCTCTTTTTTTCCTTTTTGCACAAAGGTATTGCCACGCCACCCTGAATCGTCTTTTGTGTAGTGATAGACTTCGGTTACATCTTCAAGACCTGAAACAAGCGTGGGTTTGAGCACGGGAGTGCTGTTGTGTCCCAATCCCAGACAGCCGTTCCCATTCCACCCCCAAGCGTAAAGTTTGCCTGTGTTATCAAGCGCAAAAGCCCCGCTCACAAAGTTGCTACCCGCCCAGATATTCACAATGTTGCTGATAGTAGAAATCTGAACAAAACGATTGGAATCGATGGTGTTGCCGATTCCAAGCTGCCCTTCGGTGTTTCTGCCCGCTCCCCAAACACTCCCGTCTTCTAAAAGTACCAAGACGAACTGAAAAGAAGCTGAGTAACTTTTGCTCACAATTTTTTTGATTTTAAAGCCGAAGCTCACCTCTTTGGGGATAGGAACAACCAGATTGTGCCCAAGTCCAAGACAGCCTTGAGAATTGTTGCCCCACACCCACATAGAGCTGGAATCTTTTTCTTTGGCATAAAAGCTCCCATGTCCCCCGATCACATCTTCTATCTCAACCCCAAGCGGGATGGGAAGACGTGAAAATCCCGAAGGGATCAACCCCCTGCCCGAACCGCTGCGATTGATATCCCCGCCGCTGATAAAGATATCCCCATAGCTGGAGATTTTTCCAATAGCGTCCTTATAGACCTCTTGATAAAGGATGGAACGATAAGCATTCACGTTTTTTAAGAGTCGAATACTCTTTTGGCTGTGAGCTCTTTCAAAATCCCTCACTAAATCCTTGAGGTCTCCCTTTAGTATATTGGTATATTCACCCAGAATCTGGGTATTTTCTGTGATGTTGGCGCCTTTAAGTGAAAGCAGCTCTTCAAACTTATTTTTTAGTTCGCTGTATTGATCTTCTGTCATTTTTTATCCTTTTTAATATTGAACACTCGGAAGCCCTCTTATATACACTGGTTTTACCTCCAAGGGAGGTTCTTGTTCGGGCAGCTCCAGCCTCTGTTCGTCTTTTTTTCTGATTTGCTCTATAAAATCTCTAAACTTATTTTGGTCACTCTTTTGTTTTTTGCCTGCATAGACGCCCTCAAGATAATGCACCCGATTCACCTCCACTTCAGAGCTCCTACCATAAACCTCGCTAGCTTTGGATGCAGAAAATGCAAGAGTGTTGTCGGGGTAACTTCCCCCGCTTCCTGTGATATAGTTGTTTGTCCAAGAGGTTTTAAAAGCGTTCCCACTCCCTCCTGCTAAAAGGGCATTGATATTTATTTCAATTTCCGGAAGCCCACACATTCCAAAAGTCCCTATTTCTTTTGTAATATCGGTACCCTTGGAGTATTGATTGGACTTGGGGATTTCAAAATAGTTTCTTCTATCATTTCCTGCAGTCCCGATCGTGTAATACCACAACAGCGGATAATCTTGGGCTTTGAGCTTTATGCCCATCGGAACATAATTTTCAGGCAAAACATTTCTAAAGAAATAATCTTTTCTGCCAATCCTTTGACGCTCTTCAAAATCATCTTTAAGGCTCTTGATTTGCTCTCTCAAGAATGATGCAATCGCTGTCAGGAGTTTCCATTCTAGATCTTGAGGGTTTTTTTGTTGAGCTAAAATTTCACCGATAACCGCCTCTTTTGAGGTTTGAAAACTCTCTAAGCTTTCTTGTTTGAAAGCTTCCAAACTCTCTTCAGATTTTTCTTGTTGGGATTTGATGGCTGTGATGGAACTATTTTTGGCTTCATCGTAGGCATTCAAAAGCTCATCAAGTCGAGTCTCGCTTACTTTTTTTTCAATGGTGTCAATGACATCTGAAAGCTTAGTCTCTATTTCTGTTTTTGAGCTTTGAGTCTTAGCCTGTAACTCTTGAACGCCTGCGTCTTTCGTGTCGTTTAAGTTTGCAATCAAGCTTTGGGTTGCTGCATTGAGTTCATCTTTTAAGGCATTGCCCTCCTCTGCAAACTTATTGAGCTCTTCTTGAAATTGAGGCAGAGCTTCTACAAAATTGTCCGCACGCTCAGCAAAATTCAAAGCATCTTTTGTGCTGGGTGGGGTGGGCAGCGGGCTGATTTTAATTTCTATCATTTTTTCTCCTTTGATTAAAATTTGATTTTTGTTTTAAAACTCTGTTTAAATACTCTTTAAAAAGCGTTTCAAAACTCATACAAGCCCCTCCAGTTCTAGTGAGGCGATCGCCATATTTCTCTTTTCTAACAAGACCTCCCATTTTTTCAAGATGGCATAATTGATAAGACTTTTATAAGCCTGCGTAATCACAAACACACAGGGTTCGCCCCTAAGTTCAATAAAGGCATTCACACAAAAATCAAGCTGGTTATTAGGAATTGCAACATCAAAAGAATTAGTTTTCTTATAATTACCCTTAGTCAGACTCGTATTGCCCTGCTCATCGGTTTCAATCTTTGAAAAATCAATAGCAGACAAGGAATTTTTATAAAGACTGATCCCAAGCTCTCTGGCTTTACTGCACACGATATGCCCGATTTTGGCAGTGTCGTTCGAAGCAAAAAGGGTGATTCTATAAGCCGCATCTCTTCCTAGCGTGCTTCTTTCAAAATAGACATCCTTTCTTCTTCTTTCCTGCCAATCCCCAAAGAAATACTCTCTCCAATCTGTGATTTCCTCCCCAAACAGCAGCCATTCTTTATCTTCTAAGACTCTTGCGCTCTTAATTTCAATGACTTCAACCTTGATGCGTTCTCCCCAAAGATTGGCTAAATACAGAGCATTGTTTTCCTTAGCACTCAAAACAATCTCAATTTTTTCTTCTTTTTGGCTTTGGGTGTTTAAAAAGAAGTCGAAAGCGGCGTAATCGTTGGTTGCTCCGAGATTTTCCCAATAAGCTTCTTTGTCCAGACTTTCTTGATTATTATCCAAAAGGCTTTTATAGCGCACGTGATTGTTTTGAATGACATCGTCTTTTTTATAAGTGTTATCTTTATTGTAGGTGGGGGTGTCATCGGTCAAATTTGAAGAGATAATGACAATGTCAGATCGTTTGATGATTTTCATTTAAGGGCTCCTGCAGTTTTTAAAGGAGTTGAAAGAGCGTTGGCGACTTCTTGCATTGTAGATAGCAAACTTTTCAGAGTTTTAAGACTCTCTAAATTTAATCTTTCATTTGCATCGTTCTTATCTTCGCTCAGATCTTGCAGGCTCTTTGTTTTTTTGAGGTAGGGGTCGATCATTTTTAACTTAGTCTTATTTTCATTCTTTAAGGCTTCTTCATATTTTTTAGAAGCTTCCGCCCCATTTCTTAACGCTTCACCCAAGCTGTTAATAGTATTGATCGTGTTGGGGTCAAAGCTGTTCTTGATCGCCTTTTCACGCCAAGAAAGATAGTTGTCAATGGTGATGCCATTAACCCCCAGACTTTCTTGGAGTCTTTGAATATTTTGATCAGCGAGTTGCTTTTGATAAGCGAGTGTTGCCGTGTCATCGCCTTTAAAACTAAAGAGCCAACTTTGAAACTTCTCTCCCCCGCTGACGTAATTTCCTAGTACTTCTTTCATTGCCTCTGCAGTGTCTTTAGAAACTGAAGCTGCGTAGTCGCTCCAATTTTTAAAAATGGATTCAACTTTTAAATAATCGTTATTTCCATAAATTGAATCTCTACCAAAAGCTTGACCATAAAGCCAATCTCTATCTTTTGAAGAGTAGCCGTGATTGATGGCATAATTATAAAACCAATCAAAGGCTTGATCTTTGGTGGCAAACTCATCATTACTATTGCCTTTAATTTTCCAAGCAACTGAAAGCCCCATAAATTTTTCAATAAAATTTTTTACACCTTCGTTAGTAATTTCTGTAAAATCTTTATATTTTCCGGCATTTGCCTTAATTTCTTGTGTGGTTCCCGTGATGTCTTGAAGCAAATAATTAAACGATCTTAAGTTCTCTTGTAGCGCCCTTAAAGCCTGCGTGTTAGCTTGGCTGTATTCCACCCACTCTTTGTTTCCAAGCTCCATCCCAAAGCCATTCTTTTTCGTTTCTGTCCAATCGGTGCGATTACTTGCTTTGACAGCATCTTTGGTCGCATCGCTCCATAATTGCACGCTTTGCTTGGAAGTTTTTTCGGTGTAGGTCTTAAAGCCCGCTAATATGCTCCCGCCAACCCCTCCGATAATTCCTCCTAGTACAGGCCCCAATACAGGAACAAAAGAGCCTAATGCTGCTCCCCCAATTGCCCCAATCATCCCGCCTGTCTGCATATCTTTTTTGGCTTGAGCATTGGAGCTGTCTCCAAAAATTGAAGCAAAAATCCCGCTGGCTGCAATGCCTGCAGCTGCTCCTGCTAAAGCGCCGCCTATTTTTGCCCCCGCACTCTCTCCAAAGTCCTCCCCATAGCTTTCAAACAAACTCCCATCGCCAAAAATCTTATCAAAACTCCCTGCAATCGTCCTTTTAAACGCTTCTCCCACAGCAGAGTTTAAGACTGCTTGCGTCAAACTTCTGCTGAAGGCTTGGGTGAGAGCAGTGGAGAGGGAGCTACTCATATCGCTGACCCAATTCTGTAAGTTTGTGAATTTCCCGCTTAAGGCGTTAAAGAATTGTTCATTTAAAGCGGTATTGAGGTTATTATTGAATTCTGCATAAAAAGCGTTCTCTTTGATGGCTTGTTCTTTGATATCAGCGATTCTTTTTTGGTGCAGCTTTGTTTCAGTATCATAGAGGCAATTAGCTTGCTCTAGGCTAAGATCACCATTTTTAAGTCTCTCTTCGAGTTCTAAATTCAAGTTTTGAATGGTTTGTTCGAACCTTAGGTTTTCTAGGGCAATGTTTTGAGTAGTGCCTTCTTTCATCAAAGAGAGAGTCTTTTCTTGGATTTCAAACTCGGCTTTGAAATATTTTTGGAGATTGGCGGTTTGATATTTGGAATCAAGCTCTGCTAAAAGAGAGCTTTGAGCGTCCAAGGCGTCATTAACCCTCACGCCTGCATCAATCCAAGATTGGGTTTTAAGAGCAATGGAGAGAACCTCCTTGTCGTATTCACTCATTCCCACTTGAGCAAGCTCTAGATAGGCTCTGTTGAGATTAGAAATCGCGCTGGAATCTAGTTTGGGCTGGTGGGGATTGGCAATGAGATCACCTTTGGCTTTTTCTCCCTCTGTAAATTCTCTATCTCTGCGTCTTTTTTCACTTAAAAGCCTTTGGTATTCTTTTTGAGCGGTGATTAGAGGATTTTCCCCTGCGGTGAAGAAACGCTCTGAGAAAGTATAGTCCTTTTCTTCGTATTTTCTTTTTTGTTCCAAATAGTTCTCTTTGGCTTCTTTTAATCTTGAATCAAGGGTTTTGTCGCTAATCTTTTTGAGATTTTTAAGGGTGTCTTCCGTATCGCTTTTCCAAGCTAAAAAGACCTCTGCAATTGTAAATAGAATCGCAGGCACAACGAAACTCTTTAAAGTCAGTTTTAAGGCTTTCAAAGAGAAATCAAAAGTTTTAGTCGCAATGGTCGCTGCTGTAACTCCCGAACTGAACATCGCAATAGAAGCTCTAGTGAGACTGATGGCAACATTCACTCCTGCGATGGCGGGCTTGGCTAAGATAAAAGCTCCTGCAAAAAGAGCGATGTGTTTGCCCGCCTCGATTGTTACATCAATATATTCTAAGATTTCATCGGTGTGCTCGTTGATAAAATCCCCCGCCTCTTTGATAGCAGCAGTCAAATTCTTAAAATAAGGCTCCAATGCCTTCTGTTTAAGCGTATCAATGGAAGTGTGCAAAGAAGAAAGCGCTGCTTCATAAGTGGTGGCAGATTTAGATGCAAGCTCAGAAAAAACTCCGAGTTTCTCTAGCATTAATTGATAAAGATTCCCCTCTTTTTTAGCCTTGCTCATCGCTTCAGTGGTTAAGCCTTGCGCTGCAACAAATCTGCCAAAGTCGGTTACAGTTTGAGCCACCCCACTCCCCAAAGAGTCGAGCGTATTCTTTAAAGAATCCACGCTTGCCCCTGAAGTTTGTGCTGCATAGACAATGCCTTTAAAAACATTCTGGGCTTGTTCTAAACTCATAAAAGCAGAAGCAGTCGAATAAAAGCTTTTAAACATTGCAGTGAGGTCTGCTACGGCATAGATAGAGCTTTGATGGATTCTTGTCATATCAAGGATGATGGCATTTGCCTTTTGCATTGAGAGAGACCATTTGTCTGTAGCATTGATGGCATTGCCTAAGGAATCAACATTTTGATGGTTGAGAGTCACCAAAGAAGCTAAAGAGAGCTTTTGTTGTTCAAGGACAGAATTGAGATGGATGGATTCTTTGATGGGGGCTGAAAGAAAATTATAAGCAGTCTTCAATCCCGATAAGGCGATAGAAGAAGCTTGCAAAGAATGAGCAAACCCGTCAATCTTATCTTTGAGGGTATTAAAGCCTCTGGAAGCTTTACTGGTTGTTCCTTGTGTTTCTTCCAATAATTCATTGGCTTTTTTGAGCTTCCCAACTTGAGCGTCAAATTTTAATTCGACATTTACATTCTTTGTCATATAATGACCTTATCAATTATTAAAGGTTGCAAATGATTTATGCTCCCCCAAGCGGTATCTTTGGCTTCTTTTCTTTCTTGGTGATGATTTATATTTTTTATTATTTTTTTATTAAACTCCCTAAGCAAGAAAAAAAACAAGCCAAGCAAGCTATGGAAGACGCCAAAAACAAATTCCTTCAAAATGAAGAGGCAAAGGCTTATCTCCAAGAAGGCTATGAAATCAAAAAATCACGGATGCAGGCAACGGCATTTATAATTTTGAATTGAGTAAAAAAGCTTAATTCCTTATTCACCTCTAATCCTTTCCATCTCTGCATTCATTTCTTTTAAGACTCCATAGACTTCTATTGAATCTAAATCATATTTCTTAGAAAAGTCCTTTACAATCAAATAATCAATCTCACTCCATAGACTCATCCCTCCTCCATTCATCTTTTGAGAAAGCACAAAACAAGAAGCGATGAGTATTTCTTCCAAGTCTTCTAACTCGTGAGCTAAAGGAACAGAGTTTTTATCTTTAGAAAGATATGCCTGCTCCTTTGCCCACACCCTTAGTTTTTTCTTTTGGATTCCTTTGCTTTATTGAACTCTTCTGCCATTGCAGAGAAAAATTCCTCTAAGGTAGAATTTTCTAAAAGCTCGTTGATAAAATTCTCTTTGGCTTCTATGGCTTTTTCCTCACCGAGGTGGGTTTTTCCATCAGCTAAGGTCAAACAAGCTTCCAAGTTTTCTCTGAGCAACTTTTCATTGGCTTTGAGCACTTCTTCTAGGCCATTTGCCTTAGAGATTTCTAAGACTTGCCTCTGATTAGGTTGGTAATATTTAAAAAGAATTCCCTTTTCATTTTGGAAAAAGACGTGATTACGCTTGATTTTATAAACAAAATTTCCCATTTTTAACTCCTTGATACTGAATTTGATGGGGTGGTTTCGCCTGCTGCTCCTGAGTTTGCTTTAGGGGCTTTTGCATTCTCTTTTTCTGCCTCAATGATGTAGTGTGTGTAATAACCCTGATCGGTTGCGTTTGCGCTGCCCTCAAGCTCCAAAGTCGTAAAATCCCCATCATTCATTAATGGCAGATCGCCGCTCATTGAGATATTGGCTTCGTGAATCACAGCAGCCACTTTTTTATTGAGGACAGGGGCTCCGATAAAAGTGATTTTTGCTTTGACAATCCCAACGCTCCCTGCTTTCAAAACAGAAAGGGTCGTATCTTTGAGGGCATTCCCTCTAAAAGGCAGCGACTCGCCTGCCTTAATTTCTAGAGTCTCTACTTTTGCCCCTAGTGCTAAAGCTAAGTTTTGAGCAGAGAAGTCATTGCATTTCATTTTAAGAGTCACGCTCTCATCAGTGATGACTTCAGCGATCTTTTGCTTAGAGCCAAACTCTCTACTAAAGGCAGATGCCTTTGTGATTTCACGATTGAGGGTGAGTTCAATACAGCCCAGATTAAAAGGAGCTTCTAGGCTCCCGTCCTTGTTAAAAACTTCAATCTCGACCCGACCCCCACTGAAGTAGAGGTTTTCTTTTTGTTTATTTGTCCCAGTTGTCATTTATTTTTCCTTTATATTGAATTTATTTTCAAATAGTCTGATAACCAATCTTGATACGGTTTCAGCCCCGATAAAGCCCACGCCCCCACTGAGTGCAGAAGAGAGAGAAAGCGGGAAGTGTGTGTAATAGTTCAGGAGCTCATAGGCGATCCAAGTGGTGAGCATTGAACTCCCCACACCATAAATCACATACTGGATCATCTTGCTTTTAGTGTCAATAGAGACTTCTTTGATTGTTCTTAAGACAAACAAGATACCCACGCACACCCCTAAAATTAAGATGAACAAATAAGGAACATACTCTCTTAAAGACACTCCCAAAAACACCAAATCTTTTTCCATTTTTTTCTAATCTCTCTCTTCTTTTGCCCTAAAGAGGCTTCCTTATTTTTTTATCTCATTGCCCGTGCAAAACCGCAAATCTTTTTCCAATAATTCCGCATACCCCAAGAGACTCTTAATGCTCTCCACCAAATCCTCGCTCTTTTGCGGTCTCTCCCGCAAGGGGATTTCACAATGAGTGGGAATATAGACCTTCTGATAGACAGGGTAGCTACAGCCCTCAAGTAGAATCAGGATGGGCAGCATAGAACAAATCCAGCGCATTTTTTACTCCTTCCAACTCCGCCTCACAGCTTTGATCTTTGATATGAATGGTCTTGTATTTGGTGATAACTCTCTCTTTCATAGTCTCCATCTTCTCCAGATACTGCTTGGTCTCTAAGCTCTTTTTTAAAAGGACTTGATTTTGAGAAGTGAGGGCGTTTTTAAGATTTTCTAGCTCCAAGCCCGCTTTGATGCCGACTTTGATTTGGTGCTGCACATAAAGTTCTGCAAGCCCAAAGAGAGCTAGCAGAACTAAAATACCAATCATCAAGAACTTTAATTTCAGGTATTCAAACATTCAAACCTCCTTCTTTGGATTCCATCAGTGCAGAGAGCTTAATCGCTCGACTTTTAGTTTGTTTTGCCCAAAGACTCTCACTCATCTCTTTGGCCGCATTCTCATAGTCGTGAGCTTTTAGAGCTTCAATCATCTTTTTAAAACCCAAGAGTTTTTTTACGCCCAAATTGTAAGCCATATCCAGTAAGATGGCTTGACGTTCTTCGTTTAGATGGGCAAACCAACCAAAGCCTAAAAGTCGCTCATAGAGCTCCTCGACCCTATCTACAAGCCAAGCCTCCGCCTCCTCTTTGTTCCACTCCCCATTTATCAAAGCCTCTTTTTCAGCCTCGTTCAAGGGGTAGGCGTTCAAATTCCTCCCATACCCAATGGTGGGAATTTTTTGAGTATCTAAATAAATTTGAGAGCTAAAGCCCTCGTGGGTTTTAATTAAAGTTATTGCTCTTAGAATCGCTTCTTTCATTCAGACACCTTCATTTTTAATGCGATTTCATACACAAACAAGCCCTCATTGATGCTGGAGAGCTTTAAGCTCTCAAAAACAATCCGAGTTTGGGCATCAGGGGCTTGAGCCTTTTCAATCTCTTCAAGCTCTAAATCCAGATACTCAGAGCCTGCGGCGATATCCTTATTCAAAGAATAAAAAGCGACCAAGACCTTAAAGTCGGCTTCAAAAACCTGATTTTGCCCCTTTGCAACCCCCTCTAAGACGTAATACTTGCCTTTTTGCGTCAGAGTGCTGGAGCTTAGGGGCTTGAGCCCTTTGAAGGTTGCTTCAAATTTTTGAATAATTTCTCCAACTCTCATATTAAAAACTCTCTTTCTTTAACAAGATAGCACTTCGCGCTCTCTAATCCTTCTTCTTGAATGAGCGGGGCGTTTTCAATGGCTTTTAAAGCCTTATTTAAAAGCATTTCATCTTCTTCTGAAAGGCCGATCTTTAGCCAGAGTTTGAGTCGCACCATTGCGAAATCCAGCTTGATGAAATTCGGAACCTTTTTATTCAGAACTGCTTCTTCCATTTCTTTGAGCGCCCGAGTCGCAACTGCTTCGCTCACCTCTTCTTCATTCTCCAAACTCCCTTTGGCTCGCTCTAAAAGCTCTGTGAGCAGAGGGTGTTTCGCTTCTATTTCATTAGAAGTTTCCAAAGAAGGAGTGAATGTATCCATTATTTACTCTTTGTTTTATCTCTAAAATCTTCGCTTTGAGTTTTAAGCTCTAAAGACTCTATTTTTCTTCCCAGAGCCTCCACTGCAACCCTAATGTTCTCTAGAGTTTCTATGACTTTATTGATATGCTCTTCATTTTGCAGAGCGATAGAAGCTTCTGTTTTTAGCTCCAGCTCCGTCTTGAGTTCTCTGGCTTGATCTCTGTTGTTTCTCATTCTTTTTCTCCTCTTAAGACGCTGTGCCATCAGATTTGAAGGCTTGTTGCCATAGACCATACCCCGCATTATCTTCTGTGTCAATACCATAAATCAGCTCTCGTCTCATAAAATTCGCATCCGAATCAGGTTTGTCTAGAGCAGTGAATTCCACTTCTTTGTTTTTTTGCACCAAAAACGGCTTAATCGACTTGGTGGTATCCAGCAAATACCAAGCTTTGGGATCGGTCAAGAATGGACAAACATAGAGCTCTGCCATTCCAAAGGTGATATTTCCTTCGCCGTTTGCAAGCGGGCTCTTTTGCAAGATTTCCATTCCTTTGTATTCAAGTTCGGGCGGAACGATGAGGAGTGAGGGATTGATTCTTAAGGGCTTGCCCTCCTCATTGACCACACCTCGCATTTGCGATCTTGCCTCCATAAAAGAAGCTTGGCTCAAAGCTTTGGTGCCGATATTGGTGAATTTCTTAGAGCCCACCATATGAGAATCGGAGAAGAAATTTTGCCCGTCATAACAGATGCCATTGGTTTCTAATAGAGGAAACACGAGCTCATCATAATGCTGCACAGCAAGCTCTGCCATATTCTTGATTTGAAGGGCGACAATTCCTAAAGAATCATAAGTGATGACATCTCTATCAACCTTGATAGTGCTTTCAAAATTCTTCTTAGAGATTTCATATTTATAGCCTGAGATGTCTTTTAAAACTCTGTCGCCGACCCATTCCCTCATAGACGGGAGAGCGGCAAGCCAGCGATAATCCACGCTGATGGTTTTTGCAACCACTTCCATAGCGATCTTATTGCAATCGCCTTTTTGAGTTTCAAGAGCTCCATTAAAAAGAGTGCTCAGTTGTTTGGAGATTTCTGCAATCGTTGTGGTGTCGAGTTTCATTTCTTATCCTTTTGTGTTGAAGTTTCTAATTTATTGTCATTGATTCCGAGTTGGCGTTTGATTTCAAGAGATAGCTCCGAATCGCTTATTGCAGCGAGTTCTATTTTATTTTTCTCAAGCTCTGAAGCCTTGAGTGTGTTCTGCGCTTCGATTTTGTAGATTTCAAGGTGCTTGTCCAGATCAGAGCTATTGAGCTCTAAGGCCTCTTGTTTTCTTTTGGGAAGTAACTCTCCCGCTATAATGGCTCGCTCCACTCTCTCTTCTCTGGCATTTTTTTCTAGGTTTTCTTTTTCTTTATTGAGCTTCTCTTTCTCTTTTTTAAGGGCTTCCAACTGCTCTTTAAGATCCGCGACTTCTTTTTCTTTCTTATTGAGAGCCTCTTTTATTGTCTCTTCTTTTTTATTGTCTTCAGTTTTTTCTTCAGCCATTTTTTTTCCTTTGTTTTGATTTGGATTGGACTCTTCTTGAGTGTTTAAGGCAAGTCCGCCTAGATTAGGACGATTCACGAGCCCCACAGAATGAATGCGGGTTGCCTTTGCAATCTCCCCATCTTTTTGCACAAAGATTGCAGGGGAAAGATAGCGGTAGAGTTTATTCTCGATGAGTTCTTTTCCCTTTGGAGTGGTTTCAAGCTCTGCATAGATCCCATCTTCTTTAAGTTTGGGGTTTTTGAACCAGCCCATCGCTTCACCCTTAGAGTCGTGATTGAGATCTAACATCAAGTCTGCAGGCTCTTTTTTTAGACTCTCTAGGACTTTTTCCCCATCAACTTCAAACTTTCGCCCATCAATGCCTTGGACTTCTTTTCCGATTGGCAGGATTTTCACTTCTTTGCTGACAGATTCTCCTTGAGACTCATTTCTAAAATTGAGTTCTAAAAAGAGATTCTCTTTTTCTAGCTTCATTATCCAAATTCCTTGTTTTTGAAATTTGAGAGGAAGTATAAAAGAGGCTGAGAGGCTCTTTTGACAAAACTTTTGTCAAAAAAAAGGTCTTGGTTTGGGCAAGATTTGAAAAAAATAACGGGGAAGATGTGAAAAAAGAATTTAAAAAACAACCTTTTAAAAAACCTCAAAGAGGGGTGAGCAGGGAAGAAATTAAAGACGCCTATATCAGTGGTCAGTCTATTGGCGATATTTGCCTCGCCTTTGATATGAGTCCCTCCAATATTCATTATCATAGAAAGAGAGATCTAGAAGCAGGGGTCGATTGGATTGCTCTTAGAAATGAGAATAAGAGAGACTTGAGCGATTTGGAGAGGAAGAAAGATCTGTTTTTAAAAAAACTGATTGACGCGTTTGAAGAGATTCTTAAAAGCTCAGGAGGGGAACCGTTAGAGCCTAGATTGCTGCAAGATTTCGCCAATGCTTATTATAAGATCGTTTCGCCTAAAACGTTTGATGCAAAATTTCTGATTCAAAAGAGTGCGGAAGAAACCATCGCAACCATTGCTCATCTTGCCCTAGAGCAGAATAAACAAGAAGTGGCTAACTTCCTTTCTGAAAATGCTGATCTATTAATAGAGACCATCTTAAAAAAGAGGGTTTAAAATGTTTGAAATCTCTCAAAAAAACAAAAACTCATTTTTAAGCCTTTTAAGCTATTTTTTTATCTTTAAGCCATCTTCCTACTCCCAAAAAAATTTAAAGATTTTTAAAGGGGTTTTAAAGGGTTTTTCAAAGGGGGTAAAGGGTTTAATTTTTGGGGTATTTTTTTGTTTGCTTCGACTTTTTAAAACTTTAGTTTCTTTAAAAAGCGTGCAGTGGGTGGGGGTAGGTCTAAGGGAGGGGGCGGGCGACGCTTCGCAAGTAGAACCCCGCCCCCTCCTAATAAAAAGAACAGCTTGTTTCTATGTTATAAAATGGGGGTCAAATGAAGCCCCAAGCTTTTAATGAACTCCGCACATTCTTAAAATCCCTCCCAGCGCTCAGTGATACAGACAGAGAAGCAAGGATAGAGAGAGCTAAGAAGGACTTTAGATTCTTTGTGAAAACCTATTTTGCTCACTATATCCAAGAGCCTGAAACCTCAATCTTTCGAAACTTTGTTTATGATAATATCAGAGGGCTATTACAAGAACACAAGCTTCTCTTATTTAAAGCTTACAGAGGAGCAGCAAAAACAACGATTCTCTCTCGCCTTCTCACCCTTTGGCTCTTACTCTCCAATCAAAAGAGCTACGCCCTCATCATTTCATCCACTCTAGATATTGCTAAGGAGAGCATTGAAACCTTAAAAGTCGAGTGCGAAGACAATGCCAATCTGATCGCAGATTTTAGTTTGAGTATAGGGTCAGTCTGGAGTGCGGAAGAGTTTATCTTAAAGGTTGGGGAGGCCTCTGTAAAGGTGAAAGCTTTTGGAGCAGCGAAAAAGATTAGAGGCACGAATTTTTTAGGCAAACGCCCTGATTGGATTGTGTGTGACGACATTGAAAATGATGAGAATATTCAGAGTAAAAATCAAAGGGATAAGCTGCATTCGTGGTTTTTAAAGGCTGTGTTAAAACTCCCTGCGAGGACGCAGAGCTATAACATTCTGATTGTTGGCACAACCCTGCATCACGACTCGCTGTTAGCCAGACTGGAAGAGCGCAGCGATGTGAAGAGTTTCAATTTTCCGCTTGTGCTTGATTTTGGCAGTAAGATTGAAGGCTTGTCCAAGCAATCTTTAGTGGCGATTGAAGAGAATGGAGAGAAACCTTATCAGATAATGATTCTTGATGATGAGAGCTTAGATAAAAAGAGCGTGCTTTTAGAGTTTTTAGAAGATAAAGACTCCTTCTTTTCCGAATACCAAAACACCCCGCTCTCCAAAGAGAACGCACCCCTTTCAAGGTATAGAACTTTTGAGATTCTGCCTGCAAAGATTGATGCCATCTATATGGGGATCGACCCCTCGCTTGGCAAAACTAGAGGCGATTTGTTTGGCGTCTGCTCTCTCTATCATTCTAAAGAAAATCAAAAATACTATGCCAAAGCAACGGGTTATCAAGTCAATCCTGAAGTGATGATTGAAGTGATTTTAGAAACCTATCTCAAGAATCTCACCATCTGCCCCTTTGTCACTTTGGCCATTGAGGTCGTAGCTTACCAGCAGTTTTTTAAACAGATTTTAATGAGAACAGCAAGAGAAAGAGGCTTGGGGCTCATTCCTGTCATTGAGTTGAAGAATACACAGAACAAAGAATTGCGTCTGGACACGCTCGCTCCCTTGCTCTCTGAAGAAGTCTTGGTGATTGATGGCAGTTGCCACGAACTCATACTGGAGCTAGACACTTACCCAAAAAGCAAATACGACGACTTATTGGACAGCGTGGAGTTTGCCGTGCGCATTGCAAGAGGGGGAGCAAGACTCGATTACTCTTTAGCCCTTAAGGCAATGGGCAGGAGCGGCTCGAAGTTCAAAAGCCTCAAGCAGAGGTTTTAAATGGCTTTTAAAAAGTCTTTAAAACTCAAATCGCTCTCCGTTTTAGAAAGCGTGACGGGGGATAAAGGGTTGTTAAGGGACATAAGGGGGCAGTCTTCGCAATTTAAGCCCCCTTATCCCTTAAAAGGCGAAGCCTCACTTAAAACAAACCCCGCAAGGGCAGACAATAAGATATTAAAAAAATTAAAACAAAAGGAGATTACCAATGAACCAAAAAAACCCCAAACCCCCCAAGCTCTCAAACTTAGACCTGAATCCTCGTTATAAAAACGCAATCCCCGCCATTGTGCCGTATGAACGCATTAAAGGAGCGTTGCAAAGCGACAATATCGCTGACCTGCTTGGCATCTATTCTCATTTTCTCAGGTTTGATGCTCAAATCTCAAGCGAATTTCAAAAACGCCGCATATCCCTCTCTCGCCTCCCTTTTATGGTGGAGAGCGAGGATAAGACCCAGCAAGAGTTCTTGGAGAAACTTTGCTCTCAACCCAACTTCAGACGATTCTTATTTGATGCGAGCTCAGCGATTGCCTATGGCTTTGCCCCTTTTATATTAAACTGGGACTTAAGAGAGAATCAAGTCTTTCCCTCCCTCTCTTACATCTCTACCAAATTCATCTCTTCTAAAGAAGACAGACTCTTTATCTCAATGGGTTCTAGCCAAGTCTTTTTAGGTGAGAGGGAAGATGTTTGGGTGCATTTTCACCCGACTGATAGCGGCGAACTCATCCAGCAAGGCTTGTTTTACAAAGTGATTTCCATCGCTTCCCTCAAGTATATCGCCCTCTCCAAATATATGAACTATCTAGACTCTCTTTCCATTCCTCCGCTAGTGGTCAAAACAGAAGACATCAACAGTGAAAAAGACGTTGAGAAGATGATGGAAATGCTCTTCAACCTCAGGAGTAATAGCATCGGAATCTTTGATAAAAACTCTGTGTTTGAGCTTTTAAGCGGGAATGTGGATAAAGGCACATTTTTGGATTTTATTCAATATTGCGATGAGGCGATCTCTAAAGTTATCACAGGACAAGTCCTAGCAGGCAACTCCACGCAAAATGGCACGCAGGCACTAGGGAATATTCACGATAAGATACGGAAGAATACTGAGGAATACGATGCTGCTTTGCTATCGGAGAGTATCAAAGGTCTTTTAGAAAAAGCTTTAAAATTTAATTTTGCTACGCCCGCCGCCTTTAGCTTTGAGATGGATACAAACACGGAAACGGATGAGAACGAGCAGATGGACGTCTTTGTTAAACTCAAACAAATCGGTGTCGATGTGCCGATTGAGCATCTGGAGCAAACCTTTAAGATCAAAGGTTTGCAACGCTCGCAGAGCTTTAGTGATGACTATGGTGGCAGCAGTGAGAATCTTGCTCTAAACTCAAGAAGTGATACAGAAGAGGGAGCTCTCAATAAAACTCTTAAAACCTATGCCCTAGATAAGCCGTTGAGTGATTTAGCACTGAGTGATAAAAAGCTTCAATCTCAAACAGAAACTATTAAAACTCAAGTTTTAGCGATTACTAAAAAGTCTAGAAGTTTTGAAGGGGCTTATAATAAGATTTTAAGAGTCTTTAAAGGGGCAGATTTTAATATGGCTGAAGATGTTCTGTTTGAGCTCATCAGCAATGCAACACTTAAAGGAGAGCTAGAGGGGAGCAGTGAGGGAGAGTTTTAATGATTAAAATTGACTTTAATCTTCCCCTAGAAGAGAATATCGCTTATCTCTTAGCCAAGAAACCCAAAATCAGTTTTAACTTTGATGAACTGAAATTTCAAGCCCACCAAAGAGCTTTTAGTGTAGCAAAGATGATGCAAATTGATTTATTGGCAGATATCCAAGCAAGCCTCATAAAAGCTCAAGCCAAAGGAGAGGGATTTGAGCAGTGGCAGGCAGGGATTGTGCCGAGATTGCAGAAGCAGGGTTGGTGGGGCGAAAAGCAAATCACAAACCCAAAAACAGGCGAAATCAAGAATATAGTCATCGGCTCTTCACGCCTTAAGACGATATTTGAAACCAATATGGCAAGCGCTTATGCCAAAGGCAAGAAGCAAGCCCAGTTTGACCCTGATAACGACGCGGTCTATCTGCGTTATGTGAGTTTGCTCTATGGCAACAGGCGAGAAAATCACAAGGTTTTACACGGGATTATCAAACACCGAGATGACCCGTTCTGGAAAGAGAATTACCCGCCAAACGGCTACAACTGCCAATGTCGAGTGTTTGCCTATACAAGAGAGCAGTTGGAGCAAAGAGGGTGGAGCGAGCATCAGGGGGAGCTTCCTGATATTGCTGATAAAAGTTTTAGGGGTAATATTTTAGAGAACCAAGATAAAGAGCTAGATAAAATCTATCTAGAAAAAGCAAAGAGAATCATTGGAATTAATGAGCCTTCTAAGTTGTTAAAGTCCCTAATCTTTAGTGATTATCAAAGTATTTTAGAAAATAGAAGGAGATGGAAGGAGATAAAGGGGTTGTATGAAGATCCGAGCAAAGATAGAAGTATTGTAATTGCCCAGACAAGCGATATATTAAGCTCTTTTTTGCAAACACAATCAAAAAATATTCTTTTGTCTGCATATACAATAAGAAAGCAAAAAAACAAACACCCTGAATTAGGAGCATTCGATTATTATTTAATTGCCCATATGGGAAACAAGCCTTTATATAAGTTTAAAGATAGGGATTATAGCGTGGTGTTTGTAGAGAAGCTAGGCGGAAGGTATCGTATTGTTTATAAGGTGACAAGAGATAGAAATGAGATTTATGTAACCAGTTTGGTTAAATATAGCAGGGATGATAAGGATTTTGAAGCACAGATAAGAAAACTAAAAAGTTCAAAAGAAGAGATAGATGGTTAGGGGTGGGCTAGCCCCTTGTTTGAATGTGTGGGGTGCGAAAACTCCCACTTTTACCTTTCCATCTTAGCCCCAAGACTTCGCCTATGCCTCGCACAAATGGCATTCAAACGTTGGTATCATTCTACCATATCATTATTAAATAATAAAGGATTTTAATGCCAAATCTCAAAGAATTCCAAAAACTTATCAAGGATATCAAAGCCCTGCAAGACTTTAAAAAGTCTGAAGCGATGGCAAAGCTTTTAAAAACTACTGCTCAAACATTAGAATCTGTATCTGATGAAAGCTTTGAAAATAAAAAGAGTCCTTTTGGAGAAGCTTGGAAAGACAGAGCTCCTGCGACTAAACTTAAACTTTTAAGAGAAAGAAAGCTTAGCCAAAGCGATATCTTGCAAGTCAGTGGGCATTTAAGACGCTCTATCGGGACTAAGACAACAAGCAACTCTGTGATACTAGGCACCAATGTTTCTAAGGGGTATGCAGCTATCCATCAATTTGGGGGCTACGCAGGCAAAAACAAAAAAGTAAAAATACCCGCTCGCCCTTATCTGCCTATCAATGACAAAGGAGAATTGCCTCAAGTCTTAGAGAAACAGATAGAGGGTTTTATTTGGAAGTATTTGGGTGTTTAGGGCAAAAGATAGCAGTACATTGATTTTCTTTATAAGGTTGATTAGAAAAGAAATAATTTCTCATATAAGAAGAAACGCTTTCTCCCAGCAAATAAGAACTTGACGTCACGCTTCCTCCAAAAAAACCTCTGGTAGCTGGGATGGAAAAATAAGTAGTTTCCAGAATTTTGCCGTTTTTGTCTTTGAATAAAATTTTTATTTCTATAAACCCCCGCTCATCTTGATCTGCAAACCACCATTTCCAAAATCGTGCAGCGTGATTTCCCTTGTTGAATTTTGTAAAGAAATACTCAATAACTAAAGTCTTATCTGCAGGATCTTTTTCCTTTATTGAAGTAGGCATATTCATCTTGATACCCCTCTCAAAATGACCCGCCAAGCCTCTAGGAATTGCGACAAGATGTTTTCCTTCAATGAGTTCATAGCCAGTCTTTTTCTCGCCATTGTAAAAATTTCCCAATGTAGCTATTTGAGGATTCACATAACATCCTGTAAAAATTAAAACGATCAGAAAAAAAGCCAAATTTTTCATTCTTCTGCCTTATTATAAAAATCTAAAAATTATAGAAAATAAATCTTTGTTTTTAATTTAAAGACAAAGAAATCATTTTAACTTAATCAAAGAATCAGTCTTCAAAAATCCCTAACTCCCCCATCACCACCACTTCAGAGCCATTGGTGCTCTCTGGGCTTTTGTCGTGATTCTTATTGATGTTTGCTTTGATGCTTTTTCTGATTCTTTCAAAACTCTCCCTGAGTTTAGGGTCTTGACATTCGATTTCAAACTCCCCGCTTGAGACTTCTTCAAAGGTGTTCTCTTCTATCAATGGCGGCTTTTTGGAGAATATCTTAAAATCATTTTCTAGCTGGACTTTCACTCTTGTCCAATAAGCCTTAGGGGCTTCTTTCTTAAGATCCCTATACCATTTTCTTAGATTATCTAAGAGTTCTTTTTCTTTGAGTCTATAAAGACTGAGAGCAGAGATATGGTTCAAGACAATAAAGAGCGTATTATTCTTGATAGAGCAGTAGGTAACGTGTCTAGCCAATTCCTCGCCCAAGCTTTTTTTAACGTAATTCTTTAGAGCAGCCCTCAAGGCTAACTCTTCGCCAAGTAGGTCTATGCCGCTTGCCTCCCCTGTCTTTTTGCGCAAGACTTGAGCGGGGGTTTTGAAGAATAATGGGGTGGTATCTGTATTGATTTTTTTGAGTCTGCCGTTGATATTTTTAATCATTTGAACTCTCTGTTTTCGAGTCTTTTGCTGGTTTTTCTGCAAACAAGGGAAGTTCTTGTTGTTTTCTTTTGTGCTCTCGAATGATCTCTCTGACTTTCTCTACAGAGAGGTTGAATTTAGTCGCTAAAAGTTCATAATTATAGCCGTTAAATTCCTCAGTGATTCGCTCCCTCACATCAGGAATGACTTGAGGGATATAGACTCTTAATCCTCCATATTTCTTGCAGATCTTCTCAAAGCTCATCCCCGCTTTATAATCTTCGCAAATCTTGTGCAGCTTGTGCTTTGTCATTGTGACCTCTTTTATTGTTTGTAATTTGGATTATTTGCTGTTTTAAAAGCTCTGCTGTAGATTTCAGAGCTTTTGAGTTGCTTGAGATTGTAGCTCAGCGTGCGCTCTAGCCCTGTAATCACTTTAGTGGCTTCTTTGGAGGTGAGGTCAGGGACTTTTCTAGAGGCTTTAATTTGTCTTTGAATGAACCCGCTCAAATCTTCACCACTCCAACCTAACTCTTCTTGCAGTCTTTTTATCTTTTGTTTTTGGGCGTAAGAAAGAGCAGTCTTTCTAACATAGAGTTTTCTATCAGGGTCGATTAGAGCAAAGTCTCTATCTCTGCCGATGTCATCAAGGATAGAAACAACCTCTTGAAGTTCAGTGATAGAAAGGAGGGCGGAGCTTTTTTCATTATAACGCAGATAGAGCCAATCTTCCCAAGCCCCGTTTGCTTTGATTTCTTTGTATCGGGGGTGGGTATGGATTTTTATAATCAGTTGCTTTCTTAAAAACGCTTGTTTTTTTGTCATTTTTGCTCCTTTTAAATATCTGCCCTTGTAGAGTTTGTTTTTAGAGGCTTTGGCTTTTACAAGCCTTTATCCCCTCTAATAAGGCGAAGCCTCATACCCTTTTTAAAACTTTTAAACCCTGTTTCAAAGCCCTTTAAAGAATCTTTAAACGACTTTCAAAAAGAATTAAACGCTCAGAGAATCTCTTAAGAGACGCTCTGCAAACTTTCAATCTTAGGCTCAACCCTAAAGTTATCTTTGACAACTCTTGTGATTCCTAGCTTCACCAAAGCGCTGTCATCAAGTTCGCACAAGGCTTCTTTGTTGGGCTTTTCTTCATACACAATGCAGTCCTTAAAACCAAATTTCTTAATCGCTCCAATCAAGCTCTCTATCTTTGCTTTCGCTCTTGGCAGACTCACGCTTTTTGAAAGTCGATACCCAATCGTTCCAAAGACCAAATCTTTGCTTCTTTTTTCTGCAAAATCAGCCTTGTTAGCGCTACAGAAATTTTCAATCTCTTGCTCTAAGAAGTTGCGTTCGTTTTGCAACTCAGTGATTTGGGGTTTTGCCTCTTCTTTGATCTGATTGCACTTCAGAGTCACTTCACCTTCAATTTGAGCGATGCCCACCTCACACTCACAAACTCTTTTTAACGCCATATCGACATCGTCATAATTCTTGATATTCATTTTTTTTACTCCTTGTTTTTATTTATTTTTTATTTGATTTCAATGCAATAATGCGAAAGCCCTAGACTCTTTGCTAGAGCCAACTCTTTTTTCATTCCCTCAGAATTATTTGAATAGGGAGTTTTAATTTCTATGATGCTCTGGCAGTTTCTTAAAAATTCCAACCCGTCTGCCAAGACTTCCAAGCGTTCGCTCTCTTCGTTATACACCCCATCAAAGCACAGAATCGGGGATATGGGGATAAAACCCATCATCTTGGCGTGTCTGGCTCCTTTGAGTGCGTAGCCCCTTACAATACTGACCCAATCCATCGGCTCTAGTGCTCGCCTGACACTCGCATAAGGTGAGGCAACGTAGCAAAAAGTTCTCATTGACTGCTCTCTTTCAAACCTTCAAAAACACTGCTGAAGGCTTTAAATTTTTCAAAATCCAAGTTTTTTAAAACGATTTCCTTAGCTTTGGTGTGAAGAATTAAAACTTCGTTTATAAGCTCATTCAGCTCTCCTGCTATCGCCTCAAGACTCCTGTCTTCTTTGAGCGCAACAAGTTTTAGAACATCTTCCCTGTCATAATGATTGCAGAGAATCTCAAGTGCGTCCTGAAAGTAGTAGTCTTCCTCTTCAAGCACATCTTCTAAAGTGACTTCAACTTTTGCATCCACTATCATTGTCTGACCTCCTCTTTATTCCTAACTTCAATTTCCGCTCCTACAGATTTGGCCATCTTGATGACCATCTCTAAGCGTTCAACCTCTTTGTGGGCTTCTAGGCCCTTGACCCTATCTTGCAACTCTTCCACCTTAGTTCTCAGAGATTCATTACTTTTTTCATTTCATTCCACATTAAGAACCAAGTCACCACCCAGCTAATGAGCGTGAAGATAACGACGACTGAAACGATATTTCCTAAAAAATCAATCATATTTTTACTCCTTATTTAATAATTTCAACTCTATGCAAGCTCTCTATAAAAGGCGACAACACGCCTTTAACTCTCTTTGTTCCAACCTTGACCTTGCTCCTAATCAATCCTCTATCTTCAAAATAGAATCTTGAATCATAAGAAATGCCGCTTGTGCCAATCAGGCGAAAATTAGCTGTTTTTTTAGTTTTTTTCATTGTTTGCTCCTTTTTAAGTTAAAAACGCTCATCTATCGCAACATTCTGAATTCTAATTTCTTGTCTGAATGTGATAATCAGGGCTTTTTTACAATACAAGCAGTTCTTAGGAACGCTGTAGTAGCTCTTCTTTCTCGAATTAAAAAAATGCCGCACATAAAAACAAAAATCTTTTTTGAATTCCCACTCGCTCCTACAATAGGGACAAGTTATCAAAAAATCGTTGTATTCCATCACTTTCTCCTTTATAAGAACATCATCTTGGCCGCCTCCATCACGCTCTCTCTATCTCTAGGATCGCCCCCATGAAGCGCAAGCTTTGCGACTCTTTTTTTGAGTTTGGCAGACTTTCTAAAATTGCCTTTGGTGAAAGTAAAAATATGCTCACCAAAAAAACTCTGACACTCAGCCTCATCTAATCCCCGCATTTCATAGCGACTGCCGATTCTAGAGCTGAGTTGGGCGAGTTCGCCATTTTTTCCGAGCAAATTTTTCATCAAGATCTGCGTGCCAAATAAAATGACAGGCACACTACTGAAATCTTGAATTCGTCTCAAATCCTCCAACGCCTTAATAGGCAGGTGTTCCCCCTCATCAATGAGGAGCACAGCGTCTCTTTTAAAAAGCTCTTTTGCAATCAGTCGCACGTTTTCATCTAAATTGGAACTCTTTTGAAGTCTCAATTTCTCGCTCAATATTCCCAAAAGCGTTTTAGCTGTGGTGTGGAGCGTGGCTTCAATCAAAATAGCGTTGGGGTGACTCTTGGTGTATTCGCTAGCAATCACACTCTTGCCTGTTCCGGGACTGCCATAGACAATGCCCATTTCTTTTTCATCCACAGCGATATCAATGACAAGTTCTGCCATCTTTTTGTCCTTGCTTGCAAATACGCTTCCTGTCTCTGCTTGCTCTGTTGTAACCTTGCCCTTAATTTGTTTTTTCACAAGATAATTTTTAATATAAAGCTCCAAATCGTGAGCGAGTTCTAAATTTTTGCCCTTATATTCGCCCTTCCTGAAGCTTGAAAGTGCCGAACCATCACGCTTGCCGATGGCTTTGCCAAGAGCAGATTGTGAGATTCTTTCTTTTTTTAGAAAGTCCTCTGTCAAACTTCTAATTTTTTGAACATAAAACTCTTGCTCTCTAGCGGGGAGTTTTAGTAACTCGTTGAGTTCTAAGACTTCCAAATTGTCGTTATTTGCTAGTGTTTTTATCTCTTGGACTTTTTTCATTTCTTTGAGTTCCTTTATTCCTTGATTTTCAAATTCTTTTTTCATATAATTCCTTCTCTGTTTTTTTATTTTGATTCATTAACCCGCCCTTTTTGAATCAAGGTGGCGGGTTTTTTTATGTTTTGATCCCTGCAATCTGTTCCCAAGTGAGCTTTTTTAACTCTTTTTTGTTTTTTTTTTTTTTTTCTTTTTTCTTCTCCTTTTTTGAAATCATTAACTCCATATACTCACTCCCTGCTGCTCTCTTAACTTCAGATCTGATTCTTGAATGCTCCAGCTCTGAGTTAATGGGGGTGACTTTGGGTTTTTTAACAGAAGTGAGCTTGCTTGCAACTTCTTTATAAAGTTCAGGAGTTTCGCTCTCTACTTTTGCTCTTGCCTTAACAATCTCTTCTTTGACCTTTTTCTTAGCCCTTTCAAAGACCTTACGGCTTTGTTTGGCAACCTCCAGCGTATCCTCATATGTGCCTTGTGCTAAAGCAACGTCTAAGAATTTCTTGTCTTTGTCGTAGATAAAGGCTTGAGCCACGTTGTTAATATTGATTCCCGCAAACACTCTAGAGTGTTCATAAAGCTCAGGGAGTTGATAAAGGGTGTTGTTTAGCATCACCCCGCCCTTGCCAACGCGTCTTTCTTCTAGATGAGAGAGGTAGAACGTGAGTTCATATTCACTCATTCCGACTGCTTCGTGGCTCCTTTGGTTATAAACATTAATCGGGGAGTCACCGAGCTTGGCGTTGATTTTACTCAGCGCAATCTTGTTATAGACCTCAATCTGTCCTTCAAACTCTTGTAGGGTCAAAAGTCCTTTAAGATGCGTTTTTTCGCCCTTTAAAAGCCTGCGTTCCTTACGACTATTAAATTCTTCAATAGACTTTCTCTGCCCCACGTTATGCCCGATATAACCTGCCATCAATTCAACGGCCTTGTGCTGGAGCTTTTTGAAGTTACTCTCCACGTAGGGCTTTAGCCAACCGCTATAAGGAGCGGTGTGGGTAAAGTCGATGCCTAGTTTTAGACAGACTTCCTGCACGTATTTGCTCTTGAAAGCCCTGCCGTTGTCTCCCTTGATTGTCTTGGGTTTCCCATAGGTCAAAATGTATTTAGCAATCGCCCGTGCAACCCCTAGTGAGTTTTCACTCTCACAGACGTGAAAGATACAAACTCTTGAATACACGTCAATCAAAGAAATGAGGCTGTATCTAGCCTGAACCATTTCCATCGTGTCGATATCGTAGTTATAATCACGACAGAGGCGAGGCACGTCCAGTATCACATCAATCGGAGAGGCGTCAATTTCGACGATCTCATTAATAGAGCTTGCAGCCCAAGAGGCATCTCCAACTGCAGGCAACATCTGAGAATCTAATCTTGTTTCCCCGCCCTCCACTAAGAGCTTGACCTCTCTGTGGTCGCCCAGATAGGAGTCAATGAATCTCTTAAGGGTGTTATAAGAAAATAGATAGGATTGTTTCTTTAAAAAACCCTCTAGATCCTCAAACAAGCCCATCTTCCAAAGATTAAAATGAGCGCTCTCATAGATCAGGGCGAGATTGAACCTTGCCTTAGAAGCCAAAATCAAGCGAACAACCAAGTCTTGAATTGTGGGGTTGCTTTGAATAATGCCTGCGTTTTCCCTGTGTTTGCCCCGCTCATCAATGAGGCCATCAATGCCAAAGTCCCTGTAAGCCCTCTGCCAGCTATAGAGTTTGGCAGGGGTGAGTATGAAAGAGTAGAGCCGAGAGCTGTTAATACTCTGAATAAAATCGCCTTCCTTGATACCTTTAACCTTAGCAGATTCCCATTCTTTCACGACTCTAGCCCGCAACATCGCCTTTTCTTGGACTTGAATACTTGCTTTGGCAAAGGGGGTGAGGGGGAGGTCGTTTTTATTTTGGTTATTTTTTACTTTTAATCCCAAAACTCTACTGCTAGGACTAGAAAGCCATAAATCATCGTTGCAAGTATCAGGAAGAAGATAAGAAACATCTCCATTTTCTACTCCTTGTCTTTTTGGCTGGGGGTGGGGTTCTCTTCTTCCTCCTCCTCGAATGTGTCGATTACGTCCTGATAGAGTCGTTGGGCTTTCCACAAGCCTATCATCAGCGTAGCTGTGGGAATGAGCGCAAATAACATTGCGATGAGTATTTCTTTCATTGCTTTCTCCTGTATTTGTATTAATAATGTTGTTTTCAAAGGCCTCTAAATCAGCAGGATCGATGGGTTCGCTCCAAATTTGGAGGACTTTGCCGCCACGTCCGATACCTTTAATATAACGAAAATAAAAAAAATCACCATTTAAGACAAAAAAAGAAGAACTAGATTCTTTTGCTTTTCTTCTTATCGTTCTTATTGATACGATATTTATGTCGTATTTAGGATTAAATTTTTTTAGATTTTTTAAAAAATTTTCTGCGTTTAACCACTCTCTCATCACGCCACTCCCCACCAAAGATTCTCTTTTATCAAGAGCTCTTTGAGTTCTTTTGCTCTGCCTCTCTTGCCTTTAGTTTGTCCAAAGCTCATATTTCGAATAATCTGAACATCCTCCTCAGATAAGCCTTTTGCTCTCGCCCAAGTTGCCAGCCGCATTCCTTTTTTTTCAAAGGTGTTGCTAATAGGAGTTTCTTTTTTATTCTTGTTTTGTTTCATTTTACTCCTTTGTTTTAGTGTTTTATTCCCTTAAAAGAGAGGGTTGGCATACAAATAAGGAGAAACTGCAGTAATGATATACAACCCCCTCTGCTAAGGGAATTTTTGTTTTTCTATCCCGCTTCTGTCCCAATTGACAGCTTCGCAACGGCTGGCAGACTCAAGTCTTCTATGAGGTAACTCATATCGGAGAAAGCCCGCCTGCTTGGCGATAGAAATTTAAAAACGGCTTGGAAGTCTCGCCGCCAGAAAGTCAAAAAACGTAAATTCAGTTAGCAATTATTTTTTATATGCAATAATTCTAATGAAATTGATAGAATTATACGACATTTTTATCATATTGTCAAGAGGAATACGTCAAAAATGGAACAAATCAAAAACGTTGGTTATAGAATAAAAAAGCTCAGAGAAGAACGAGGATTGAGCCAAACAGAGCTTGGCGATAAAATAGAAGTTCCTTATAGGACAATACAGAGGTGGGAAAATGGCGAAAGCCCTGACATCAAGATCTCAAAATTGACAAAAATCGCACAAACGCTTGACGTGGATATAGGCTTCTTGTTAGAAAAAGAAGAGAGTTTCTGCAATGGCTCTCAAAACACGCAAAAATCAAAGATTCTTATTTTTGATTTGGATGTATCTGCAGGACACGGACTTATTAACTCAAATAACCAAGATGTCGCAGTTGGTCATATTGAGCTTGAAGATTCTTTTTTAAAAAAATATTTTGGACTCATTACAACGAAAGACCTTTTTATCGTTAATTCAAATGGCGATTCTATGTCTCCAACCATTCCCACAAGATGTCAGCTTTTAGTTCAAAAACGAGAAGCTAGAGAAAATCAGATCTGTGTAGCGAGAATTGGAGATGAATATTATGTAAAAAGACTTCAGAAGAGACCTAAAATAAAACTAATCAGCGATAACAAAGATTATGATCCTATTATTATTGATAAGAACGATGATTTTGAATTTATAGGTGCTGTAGTTGGACAATTAAAAAACTCTTTATAAATAGATAACGCTTAACTATATTTTTTAACCTATTATTGTGTCCTTAGTGTCTCCCAATATTGTCCTTAGTTTGTCCTTAGTGTCTCCCAATCGCCTCAAACCTTAAACGATGAATGCGGGCTTCTAGCCTCTCAAAATTAGATTGGGAGACAACTTTTAAAATTTAAAGGCTAAGAATTTGAGAGTCTTTAAAACCCTTTAAAATCGAAGCTCTAGCGTTTAAATTGTAGGCGATCTGCAGTATGTTTGTAGCGAAAATGCAGTAAAATTATAGATGATGTGCAGTTTCAATTCTCACTTAGATTTATCACTCATAACGATCAATCAATATCCCTTAGGCACTTCTAAACTCTTTTTCTAAATTTTTTCTCACTTCTATTTTATATGAAACTATACACAAAATCATCACAAAAATAATCAGTTTTTTATTTTCTAAAACATCTAGCAAAGGCACAACAAAAAACATCCCCAACGCATACCCGATTTGAGTGATTGTAGTGATCATTGCAATGTCTTTGATAGGAATATTTAAAGAATCAGCGATATTGGCCAAAATAGGTTGGGTATAATAAAGATTAGCAACCATCGCGCCACACGCAAAAGCTAATAAAAAATTCAGCAATTTCATATTTTTCATCAAATTCCTTTTGAGTCACTTGAATGATTTTACAAGATAGGATGGGTTAAAGCCTTTTAAAGGGCTTGGATTATTTTCCCATTATCAAAATGATAAACTTTGTCTGCAAGTTCAATCGTGCTGGGACGATGGGCAATCAAAATAATGATTTTATTTTCTTTGATATTTTCGATTGTATTTTTAATAGCTTCTTCGGTTTTAGCATCTAAAGCCGAAGTTGCCTCATCCAAAATAAGGACATCAGGATTTTTATAAATCGCTCTAGCAATCGCAATTCTTTGGCGTTGTCCCCCACTTAAATTTGCTCCAAATTCATCTAAAATAGTATGTATGCCTTGCGGCAATGAAGAAACAAAATCCCAAGCTTGAGCTTTTTTAAGACTAATAATCACCTTTTCTTCGTCAATCTCCTTGCCATAAGCAACATTTGCAGCAATGCTATCATTAAAAATAAAAATTCTTTGAGTCACAATAGCCACATTATCCCGCACACTTTCTTGAGTGTAATCATTTAGATCGATCCCATTTATTCGAATGCTCCCCCTTGAAGGCTCATAAAGCCTCAATATTAAATTCACCAAAGAACTTTTACCGCTACCGCTTTTGCCTACAAGTGCGATGATTTGATTCTTGCAAACTTCAAGGCTTACTCCGTTTAAAGCCTGTGTATCCCCATAATTAAGAAAAATATTGTCAATAGAAATATTTTCAATCGGGGGGGTTAGGTTTTGTTTGCCATCTTTGATGCGGGGGGCTCTATCAAGAATCTCAAAGATTCTATCCCCTGCAACTAAGGCTTCCTGCCAAGAAGAAGTGATTCCCACTAAACGCTTGATTGGAGTATAAAGCATAAAAAGAGCGGTGATAAAAGAAAAAAAAGCTCCCGCAGTCATTTTTCCATTGATCACCTCACTGCCACCCAAATAAATCACAAAGGCAATCGCAATCGAACCCAAAAACTCCATCAAAGGTGAAGAAAGTTGCCCAATTATCGTATTTTTAAGCCCAAGCTTAAAAAATCTGTGATTTTCTTCCTTGAAATTTTCAGTTTCCAATTTTTCACCATTGCTGGCTTTGATAATTTCAATATTATTAAATATTTCAGAAAGTTTTGCGGTGATATCGGAATTTTTTTCCTGATTTAATCGGGATATTTTTTTGATCTTTTTTATGATCTTAGCAAGGGGATAAATCGCTAAAGGCATAATTACAAGCCCCACTAATGCAAGTTTGGGACTTTGATAAATAACAACCCCAATCAAACCCACAACTGTAAGAAGTTCGCGTACAAATTCAGCCAAATAGTTAGACACACTTGCCCGAATCAAACCAATATCATTAGTAATCCGAGCAATCAGCTCACCACTACGTATTTTGTTGAAAAACTCCATTTCCAATCTTAAAAGATGGAAAAGCATCTGATCACGAATTTTTCTGACAATATCCAAACCGATATAACTCATAAAATAAGCCTGAACATACATCCCCAAACTTTTTCCCAAATAAGCAGCGACAACCAAAAATGGTAATACTACAAGCATTTGAGTATCTTTTTTGATGAAAATATCATCTAAAACGGGCTTTACCAAATAGGTCCCCCAAGCCGTGCAAGCAGCTGTTAAAGCAGTCGCCAAAAGGGCGATAAAAAAATAAACGTAGTAATCTTTAATATAGGGCGAAAATCTTTTCCAAAACCTTTTCATCAATCCACTTCATATCCCGCATCACAAATCGCTTCAACGATTTCCTTCTCATTAGCAGGGGATTCAAATGCAACACTTACAATTTTTTTGTCTAAATCCACATCGATTTGATTCACACCATCAATCTCACCGACAAATTTTTCTATCTTATCCACACAATGAGAACAGGTTATCCCTGAAACTTTGAATTCTTTTTTCATCGTTACTCCTTAAATTTAAAATTCCTAAGCCTTTGGGCATTTAGCACAACGCTCAAACTACTCAAACTCATTGCTAAAGAAGCTATCATTGGATTGAGCAAAATGCCCTCCCCATAAGCAACCCCACACGCTAAAGGTATAAAGACTACATTATAGCAAAAAGCCCAAAACAGATTCTCTTTGATATTTTTAATGGTCGCCCCGCTTAGAAAAATTGCATTGATGACAGATTTAACATCATCACTAAAAGCAACAATATCAGCAGCTTGAATACTCACATCGCTCCCTTTCCCCATTACTAAAGAAACATCAGCTAAAGCCAATGCAGGGGCATCATTCATTCCATCTCCCACCATCATTACAATCTCGTTTTGATTTTTTAAGGATTTGATTTTTTCAAGTTTATCATCAGGTTTGGCTTGAGCAATCGCCTCATCAATTTCAAGTTCTTCAGCAATAGCTTGCACGCTTGATAGATTATCGCCACTCAAAAGAATGGTTTTTATCCCCATCTCTTTAAGATCGGCGACGTATTTTTTGACGTTAGGTTTAAGCTCGTCTTTTAAAATAATGGCTCCTAAAATCTTATCTTGGGTCTGCCCTTCTTCTCCAACCAAAACGACAATACCATTATTTTGAGGTAAATTGAGTGCTTTTTTTGTGCGAAAATTTTCTTCATTCCCAAGCTTGATTATCTTTTCTCCAATCACTGCAGTGATCCCATAACCCGCTTTAGCCTTAAAATCTTTAGCTATTTTGGGTTGGATATGGTTCTCTTTGGCATATCCAATGATGGACTTGGCAATTATGTGTTCGCTCCCGAGTTCGACACCACTTGCAAGCGCAATGATTTCTTCTTCATTTTTATCTTCATCAAAAATCAAAACTTCTTGCACCAAAGGCTTCCCAACGCTCAAAGTCCCCGTTTTATCAAAAACTACTGCAGTGACTTTTTGAGCATTTTCTAAAGATTTTGCATTCTTGAAAAATATCCCTCCATATGCTGCTCTGCCCCCGCCTATCATTATTGACATAGGCGTTGCAAGACCAAGCGCACAAGGGCAAGAGATCACTAATACCGAAACAAAAATCTCCAATCCAAATCCAAAATTCCCCTGATAAACCCACCAAAAAACTCCTGCCAAAATAGCGATCATAATCACAATAGGCACAAAAATCGCAGAAACCTTATCAGCAATCCTTGCAATCGGTGCTTTGCTTTCTTGAGCACTTTGAATAAGTCGGATAATTTGATTTAATGTGCTGTCTTGAGTTGATTTGGAAGCTCGCATCAAAAATGCCCTATCTGTATTGATGGTACCAGAATAAACTTCTTGACCAAAACGTTTAAAAACCGATAATACTTCGCCTGAAAGCATCGACTCATCAATATTAGCCTCCCCCTCAACAATCACACCATCAACTGGAATATGACTTCCTGGAAGCACTTTGATTACATCGCCTGAAACAATTGCATCGATACTGATTTCTACTTCTTGATTATTTTCTACTTTTAAAGCAGTTTTGCTCACGTGAGAAATCAATCTTTTAATCGCATCAGTAGCATTTACTTTAGAACGATCCTCAATCATTTTTCCCAATAACACAAACACAATGATTACGCACACGCTCTCAAAATAAAGCCCCTCAACTTCTAATCCCATAAACACCTTAACTACAAGATAAAAGCTATAAATAAAGGCACTGCCCGTTCCAATGGCTATCAAAGTATCCATATTGGGGTGGGCGTGAATCAGCGTACCGATACCTCTAAAATAAAAAGTCCTCCCCATATGCATCACTACAAGCGTAAAAAGTAACTGCAAAATCCCATTGATTCTAGGTTCAAGCAAGAACTCCGGAACCAAAGAGTGAAAAAACATCGCAAACATTGAAAGATAAAGAGTTGCAAGTGTAAAAACAATCGCTAAAATCATCTTTCTTTTGGGTGTTAAAAATATTTTTTCTCGCTTCTCTTGACTTTTCAAACTTGGAATATAGCCCAATTTTTTAACCTGAGCAAAAGCATCTTCCAAACTACCCTTACTTTCATCATAAGTAATTTTTGCTGTTTTTGTGAGCAAATTTACCTCAATATCAGATACAAATTCTTTTCTTTTAAGTGAGCGTTCAATACCGCTTGAACACGCAGTGCAAGTCATACCTTCAATATAAAATCTTTCTGTTTTCATTATAACTCTCAATAAATTTTTACAAACACATTGCGCCCATTTTGTTTGTCATTAAATCTTTCATACTCAAATAGCTATTTAAAGCAGAAACATAGGCCTTAGCAGTCGCACTCATTGTATCAAGATGGATTCCGTGACCAATAATGGCGGGTTTTCCTGCTTCAAATTCGACTTTTACGACTACTTTTGCCAAAGCGTCTTTTCCGCTACTGATAGCCTCAACCCGATAATCTTTCAAGTTCCCCTTGATACCACTGATACGATCAATGCTCTTAAGAATACTATCCACGCTTCCATTACCTAAAGCACAATCGCTATATTCAATACCATCACGCATAATACTCAAAGCCGCACAATACTTTCCTGAAGAGCTGGCACTAATTTGGGTAAGCTCAAGAGTAAAGACTTGCGGGATATGCGTGGTCTCTTCATTCAAAATCGCTCGAATATCCTCATCAAAAACTTGTTTTTTACTATCACAAAGAACTTTAAAGCTTTCAAATGCTTTATTTAGCTCCTCTTCACTTACACTAAACCCTAATGATTTGATTTTATCCCTAAAAGCCGCTCTTCCAGAATGCTTTCCAAGAACTAACGCATTGTTTTCGAAAATTCCTACGTCTGCGGGTTTGATGATTTCATAAGTTTCAGGATTTTTAAGCATTCCATCTTGATGGATACCGCTTTCGTGGGCAAAGGCATTTTGCCCCACAATGGCCTTATTGGGCTGGGGTCTAATACCTGTAATATCAGCTACCAATTTAGATGAAGAATAAATTTCTTGAGTTTTGATTTGAGTATCTAATCCCTTAAAAAGCTCTTTTCTGGTTTTTAAAACCATAACAATTTCTTCAAGTGCTGTATTCCCCGCCCTCTCTCCAAGTCCGTTGATCGTGCATTCAACTTGTCTGGCGCCATTTTGAACTCCATATATTGAATTTGCAACCGCCAAACCTAAATCATTATGGCAATGCACCGATAAAACAATCCCATTTTTAGCAAAATAAGAAAGTTCGGCGATTATTTTTCCCATTTCTTCAGGCAACGCATAGCCAACCGTATCAGGAAGATTTAGTGTTGTAGCACCTGCTTCAATCACAGCTGCTAGGATTTCTTTCAAAAATCCTATGTCGCTCCTAGAGGCATCTTCGCAACTAAATTGCACATCACCAACCAAGCTTTTAGCATAAGCCACTGCATTCACTGCTCTTTTGATTACCTCATCAGGCTTCATTTTCAATTTATATTCCATATGAATTGCTGAAGTGGCTATAAATGTATGGATTCGCTTAGAATCAGCAGATTTTAAAGCCTCGCTGGCACTCAAAATATCCTTTTCAACCGCACGACACAAAGAACAAATCGTGCTTTTTCGCACAACTTGAGAAATCCGCTCAATAGCTTCAAAATCTCCCGGACTTGAAGCGGCAAAACCTGCTTCAATGATATCTACGCCCAATTTTTCAAGTTGCTTTGCTATTTTTATTTTTTCCTCAATATTCATTGAGGCGCCCGGACTTTGTTCTCCATCTCTTAAAGTTGTATCAAAAATTTTAATCATTTCAGACATTGCATATCCTTTAGTTTGCATTTTATTACCGATAAATTAACTCGATGTGTATTGATTGTGTAAAGCTGTTAAAAACTCAGAAGAAGATTGGAGTGAATTTTTTTGCTGCAATGATAGGTGATCTGTATAAATATCCTCATTCAACACTCCTGTATTTTTTAAGTCTATCTTTTATTTTCTTAAAAATGGCTTTAAAGTTTAAAACAAAAATTCAAATTTTTTTAATAAACATTCTGCCAACTAAAAATACCCACCGCAAAATGCCATAAAGCGCATAAAATGTCATACAAATACTCAAAACTTCTCTAGGCCTGAGAAATGCAACAGCCAAAAATATCAAAAGTACAACAAACGATTTAAGATTCCACTTGATTTTCTTAAAACTTGGATAGCGGATATTACTAACCATCAAAACGCTTAAAACAAAAGTAGCTATGAGTATCATATAGCCGTATTCAATTCCAAAAATGCCATATTTAATATCCACAAGTATCCAAAGCACTACCAAAACGGCAGCTGAGGGTATAGGCAGACCGATGAAAGAATTAGGCTCAGTGTCGGCTGTAGCAACATTAAATCGTGCTAACCTAATGGCTCCAAAAATAACAAATATAGCTGATACAACAATTCCATACCTGCCGTACTCCCCACCTATGTAAAAATATAAAAGCATTGCGGGGGCAACTCCAAAGGAGACTACATCAGCAAGCGAATCGAACTCCACGCCAAACTTGCTAGAAGTATGCGTGATCCTAGCAACACGCCCATCTAATCCGTCCAAGACCATTGAAGCTACAATCAACCAACAAGACCACTCAAACATTGCATTGGAAGAAAACATTATGCTCACAACGCCTAAAAAAATACTTCCTGCCGTAAAAAGATTTGGAAGTGCATATAAGGGATTGATATTCATTTGATATATCCTATTAAAGTTTGTCCGCCTTTGATTTTATCACCGACGTCGATTTTTAGATCTAAAAATTTAGATGGGAATTTAAAATCAAGACGTCCAAGTTTCATAAATCCCATCCTGTCATTGGCGCAAAAATCAGTTTTTTCATAGATACTTGCTGAAGAAAAAATCTCTGGAAAAAGTTCTATATTAAAAGAATAATTCGACTTGGAAGAAAATGTTATCTTTGTATTTAAAATATTTTTAATGCTTTCTTTAGAAAATTTTAGAAAAAGTCCGTTCTTTTTTGAAGTTTCAGAACTCAAAACATCCACAGGAGCCCTTAAAATTCCTACATCAAGCCAATCAACTTCAATCATAATACAGATAAAATCCCCTTGTGCATCAATCCCTATAATCCTTCCATCAATGGGGGCAAGAACAATCGAATTCAAACGATCCTCAGGAAGTCTTTCGGGATTTCTAAATGCAAAAAGCCATAAAGCTGCAGATAGAAAAGACAAAAAAATCAGAAATCCCCAACCAAGCCATAAAAAAAACAAAACGCAAATGATGATAACAATGAGGCCTTTATAACCCTCTTTTGCGATAAATTGCGTGCTTGTCATTCTTAGCTCTCTTCAGTACTTACCAATCTCGTAGGAAGATTATTTTCAATCTCATAATCTTCTATGATCTTCCTAACCCTTGCCCCATCAATCACTTCTTTTTCAAACAACTCTTGAACCATTTTTTCGATTGCTTCTTTATAGTCGCTCAATGTTTGTTTTACGTGAATATAGCGCTCATTGAGCATATTTTTAATGAAATTATCCATATTTTCTGCTGTCTTTTCACTAAATTCACGCGCACTGCCTAAGCCTCCACCTAAAAATGCATTTCTAGGTTTCTCCAACACCATTAAACCACTTACATCAGTCATTCCATAATAACTGACCATCGACTTGATGATATCAGTAGCTCTCTCCAAATCATTGCTTGCGCCTGTAGAAATTTCTCCTAAGAAAACTTCCTCCGCCGCACGTCCCCCGAGTAAAACATCGACTTCAGCAATCAATTCGTGTTTTTGCATTAAATATTTGTTCTCTTCAGGAGTATTGAGAGTATAGCCCAAAGCTGCCATCCCTCTTGGAATAATGGATACTTTATTAACCCTTGCTGAACCCTCAGTCATTTCAGAAATAACGGCGTGCCCACTTTCGTGATAAGCAACAATCTTCTTTTCTTTGGGGGAAATTCTACGAGATTTTTTCTCTAATCCTGCAATTCCACGCTCTACAGCTTCTTTAAGATGTTTTTGACTGACCTCTTTTTGATTGGCTCTCCCTGCAAGCAAAGCCGCCTCATTGATGATGTTTGCCAAGTCAGCACCCGCAAGCCCTGCAGTGAGTTTGGCAATTTCTTGCAAATCAACATCTCTAGCTAATTTTACTGATTTGATATGGACTTTTAAAATTTCCACTCTCCCGTTGAAATCAGGCTTATCTACAAGCACTTGTCTATCAAATCTACCTGGTCTAAGGAGTGCAGGATCTAAAACTTCGGGTCTATTTGTAGCAGCCAAAACAATTACAGGGGCATTTTCTGAACCAAATCCATCCATTTCAGCCAAAAGCTGATTGAGCGTCTGCTCACGTTCATCATTCCCACTGATCATACCCCCTGCCGCCCGTGACTTTCCGATAGCATCAATTTCATCAATAAATATGATGCTAGGTGCTTCTTTTTTGGCCATTTCAAATAAATCCCTGACTCTACTAGCTCCAAGACCTACAAACATTTCAATAAAACTACTCCCACTCATTGAAAAGAATGGGACATTTGCCTCTCCTGCCACTGCCTTTGCCAAAAGAGTTTTACCTGTTCCTGGAGGACCTACAAGCAAAACACCTTTAGGAATCTTAGCCCCCAAAGAAGCATATCTGTCAGGATATTTCAGAAAATCTACAATCTCAACAACCTCTTCTTTAGCCTCTTCATTTCCTGCCATATCATCAAATTTAACTTTGGGCTTCTCGGCATTGACAAGTTTTTTAGAACTTCCCATTCCAAAAATGCCCCCACCCATATTTTTTTGCATTCGATTGGCCATAAACATCCATAATCCCAAAATGATAAACACAGGAAGCAACCAACTCAAAATCTCAGTAAAAAAATTAGATTCACTGAAGCCGCTATAATCAATTTTCTCCTCATCCAATAAAGGGACCAAAGAGGGATCTTGAACTTTTTTGGCAACATAAATTATCTTTTGCCCGTTTTCTCCTTTGCCCACAGCCTTAACAATGGTCTGACCGATACTGACAGAACTGACTTCTTTATTTTTAATGAGTTCTTTGAATTCATAATAATTAATATTTTTCGTACTACTTGTTCCAAAACGATCGGCAATTCCACCTTCTTCAGAACTCATAATACGAAAGGCAACCAAAGCAACCACGATAAAGATAATAAACAATATCACCGGATTTTGAGTGAATGGTTTTTTATTATTTGGATTATTTGGATTCTGGTTGTTATTTTGTGCCATTTTTTCCTCGTTTTTTGAATTTTTGAATCAATTATATTCTTTTTGAGTAAGTTTTATTCCTACCCACTCGTCTTTGTGTAAAATCTCAAGAATTTGAAAACCCTTAAAGGTCTCTAAAACTGATTGGTAATAATCTTCCAAAATTCCTGATAAAATCAGTACTGAATGGGGTTTGAGAGCCTTGATAAAATCCTGATAAAGCATTTTTATCACCTCAGCAAGGATATTAGCAATAATGACATCGTATTTTTGAGGGGCTTTATCAATGGAACCCTCCCAAATTTTATCGACTTTCAAAGCATTTAAAGCAAAATTTTTTCGACTTTCATTGACTGCTAAAGGATCTGTATCGCATAAATGGACATTTCCACCTGATTTTTTAGCTGCAATTGATAAAATCCCACTGCCACAACCTACATCAAGCACATCTTTGCCCTCTAAAGACATATCTGAAAGCATTTGCAAGCACATCGCCGTGCTGGCGTGATGTCCTGAACCAAAAGCTAAAGCAGGATTGATCAAAATATCAATTGATCCTTCTACACTTTCATACCAACTGGGTCGAATATAAAATTTTCCACATTTTACAGGAGTAACACTGTCTTTATAATTTTGTATCCAATCTTGATTTTTATAGCGCTTTATTTGATAAGCAACGCTTATAGTTTGTTCCAACCGATCTGAAAGCTCAGTACAAAAATCTTTCAAAAAAGGTATTAAAGTGTCTTGAGTGTCATTGGAAGAATAAACTACAAATGCTTTTGCAGAGGAAAAAGTCCCGCCAGCGTTTAAATACAACGGGTTGTTAATAATCTTTGAAATATCTAGATCAATATTTCTCTCTTCAATCGCATTCTGAGTAGTTTCAAGCAAAAAATCAGCAAAAACTTCCTCGCAATCACTCGGAATTATGATTGTTTCAAAATAATGCTCCTGCATAAAAACCTTTAATCATTCATACCTAAAACAACTTCAAGCTTTTCTTTCAAAACCTGAGGCGTGAAAGGCTTAACGATATAATTATTCACTCCCGCTTTTAAGGCTGTGATGACTTCGGCCTTTCCTCCCTCAGTCGTAACCATTATAATCGGTATATCGGTATATCTTTGATCTGCACGGACTTTTTTAACAAGCTCAAGACCATTCATTTCAGGCATATTCCAATCAGTTATCAAGACTTTGATATCTTCAGTCGAATCTAAAAGTCCCCACGCCTCTACGCCGTGCTCAGCTTCCAAAATATCTTCATAACCTAATCGTTGAAGTGTATTTTTTATAATCCTTCTCATCGTGGAACTATCATCTACTACTAGCAGTTTCAATTTTTACTCCTCGAAAAATAAATACATAATTTATAATAATACTTCAACATAAGACTTTCTTTAGAAAAGATGCTTTTAGAATGATAACACATTTCGATTATAAATCACTAAGAAAAAATTCCAATCATTCTTATGCAAATCTTTTTAAAACTAATCCCAAGTCAATGTGTCCTTCATAATATGCCTTTCCGACAATAACACCTCCACTGATATGTTTTTCTTGGAACTCCTGCGCTAAGATATGCAAATCGTTTTCATCTTTAACCCCACCGCTAGCAATGCAAAAACACCCGCTTTTTTGCGCAATTTTCAAGGTAAATTCAACATTAACCCCACTCAAAGCGCCATCTCTGCTGATATCAGTACAAATAATTGCATCAATAGAGCTGTTTTTAAACTCTGCTGCCAAATCGACATCTTCTATTTCTCCTGTCTTTGACCACCCATCAACAGCGATTTTTCCATTTTTAGAATCAATGCCGACTGCGATTTTATATTTTTTTGCCATCTCTTTGACAAAAACAGGATTTTTCATCGCTACTGAACCTAATATCAAACGATCTATTCCGATTTGGCTATAGGTTTTTATTATTTCCTCATTGCGTATTCCGCCCCCGAGTTGGATTTTAAGATTACAGGATTTGCGGATATTTTCTATTTCATTCAGATTCTTAGGCTCACCACAAAACGCCCCATCAAGATCTACGATATGAATCCACCTAGCTCCTAAATCTTCAAACTTTTTAGCAAAATCTCTAGCACTTCCATAAATTTTCGCACTTGCCATCTCTCCTTTATAAAGCCTGACAGCCTTACCTTCTTTCAAATCAATTGCAGGGAATATCTCTAACATTTCAAATCCAACCCTATTTTATTTTTACCCTTTAGTCTGTCCAAAATTCTACCACATAACATATTTAGAAAGCCCAGCATAATTTCAAAAAGCATTTTTCAAAGAGATTATGATAAAATTTTGACATATGGTCATAAACCTCCTTAGAATTGGAAATTAGGATTCTAAATGAAAAAATTACTAGATTGTTTTGAATACTTAAAACGCTATCATATTGATGTACTTGACACAATCAGCATTATGCTAGAATTTTTTATTCTCAAAAGCCAAAAGCTAAAAGCTCTTCGATCTCTGATTCAAAACGAAATGAAAAAAAATTTAATTTATCAAGAACTCGAAACTCTTATCCAAAGTCTCATCAAACCCTCTTTTTATGTGAAAATAAATCCCAATGTCAATATTTTAAAAGTCCTAAAAATCATTGATCAAACCCCCTTGGGCAATCAAATCATTGAACAATTTCTTCACACCATTACCCAAAAAAAGACCTCCAATAAGCTCTATTATTATTCCACTCCTTCAGAAATCAACCAGCTTTTAATCTCACTTTTAGAAATAGTGCCTGGAGATGAAATTTACAACCCGTGCTATGGCATTGGAAGCGTATTTTTAAGCATAGGGAATGCAACAAAAGACATCAAGCTTTATGGCGAAGAGCTAGATGAAAAACTCTCAAACATTGCTCATCTCATTGCTCAAGTTGCTCAAATAAAAGATACCAAGCTTTGCGTGAATGATATTTTAAAACAACCTATTTTTAAATCAAAAAATGGCTTTGAAAAATTTGACAAAGTATTGTGTAATCCGCCTTTATATGCACATATGGGAATCGAATACCTGAAAGAAGATGAACGTTTTGGCAAGATGGGAATCTTGGTAAAAAACTATCCCGAACTTGTGTTTTTAACCCACGCTCTAGCTCACTTGAAAAAAAGAGGAGTTTTTATCATCCGCAATCAAACGCTTCAAAAATCTTCTTTGGAAGAAAAACTGCGCGAAAGACTTTGCAAAGAAAAAATGATTGAAGCCATCATTGAATTGCCAAAAAATATCTTTCCCCATCAAAATCACGAATTTTCCATTCTTGTGATTTCACCGCAAAACGAAGATATTTTACATATCAATGCCAATAATGAACATTTCTATCAAAAAGATGGGAAATACAATCGACTTATCCATATTGAAGAACTTGCAAATATTTTCAAGAAAAAACTTAAAACCCCTTATTCTACCCTTACTCCTTTAGAGCAGATCCAAATTCACGACCTCAGAGCCCAAAGCTATGTAAATAGAAACTCTCCCTTAACCCATAGCGATACGCTTCAATCTTTAGGGGTTGAAATTTTTAGAGGACAAAGAGTCTATGGCAGTCCCAAAGATGAGTCGATAGAATATTATGACGTGGGCATTGCAGACTTTAAACCCTATGGAATAACCCAAATTTTTGAAAATAAAAAAAATCGCGGCGACAAGGTAAAAATTAAAAAATACGCCTTGCAGTCTTATGATATTTTGCTTTCTCTTAGAGGAATCTCACCAAAAATTGCCTTGTTAGGAGAAGTCAAAAGCCGTTGCGTTGCTAATGCAGGTATCATTACCCTAAGAGCTAAAAATAAACAAACAGCCATCGCCCTTTATTGCTATTTTTTCCGCTCTGCTGGGGAAACTGCTTTGAAAAAAATCTATGAACAAAGCGGGGAAAACACGGTTAATATTGAAAACCTTTACCGCCTCAATATTCCTAAAGATTACAGCAAGGACTCCAAAAAAATATTCACCACCCTCGAAAAATTGGGCAAAGAACTCGAAATGATTGAAAATAAAATAAAAAATCTGAAAGGGTCTTAAAATGACAACTATCTCATCTGGTATCAAAAACGTTATTTATGGAGAAAATGTTCGTGTCATCACTCCTTGCAACCTCTATGGTTGCACGCTGTCTAACAATGTCTTTATCGGACCTTTCACAGAAATTCAGAAAGATGTTTTTATCGGGGAAAACACACGAATTCAAAGCCATAGCTTCATCTGTTCTTTGGTAAATATCGGGAAAGACTGCTTTATTGCTCATGGTGTGATGTTCATTAACGATCTTTTTGAGAAAGGATACCCGTCTTTGAATGAAAAAGAATGGAAAAGCACACTCATTGGCAATAATGTCTCTATCGGGAGTAATGCCACCATTCTTCCAGTAAAGATTTGTGATAATGTCGTGATTGGAGCTGGAAGCGTGGTTACCAAAGATATCACAGAATCTGGAATTTATGCGGGTAACCCTGCTAAAAAACTACGATCCCTTTAAAACCTTTAATGAAAAGTGCAATTATCGGTTATGGATATTGGGGTATCAATATCGCCAAAAGCCTCCAAAAAAGTCTGAATTTCAGCATAAAAACCATTTTTGATGAAGATAAAGAACGCATTGAAGAGGCTCACAAGCTCTATGACTTTACTTCTTATAAAGATTTTGAAGCCATTCTTGATGATCAAGAAATTCAAGCTGTTTTTATCATCACCCCACCCCACACGCATTTCAATCTTGCCAAACGCTCTTTAGAAGCCAAAAAACACACATTTGTTGAAAAACCTCTCACCACAAACCTCAAAGAAGCTTATGCACTTTATGAAATTGCAACCAAAAATCAATGTGTTTTACACTGCGATCATACTTTTTTATATTCTCCTGCGCTCAAATGGCTCAAGCAAAACATTGCTTCATTTGGCAATATCGTCTATATCAATTCTCGCCGTATCAATCTAGGGCTTTTTCAAAGCAATGTCGATGTGATCTGGGATCTGGCCATTCACGATCTCTCCATCATTGATTATCTAGTCGGGCTAGACATCAAACAATCAAAAACATTTTCTAAAAAATATCAAAATTATCCCAACGATGCTCTTGCCAATATTAACCTAGAATTACATAACGGGATCATTATCACTATTAATGTTTCTTGGCTCTCTCCTGTAAAAGTGCGGGAAATGATCATTGGCGGGGAGAAAAAAACTGCTGTCTATGATGACACAAAGAGAGACAAAATCACACTTTTTGACACCGGCGTCATCATCAAGGACGAATTTGATAAAAACAGCTTGTATCAAAAGATGGTTGCATACAAGCTTGCTCAAGAAGAAATCCCCATTTTAGAAAATTTTATGGCATTAGATGCTTCAATTGCTGCATTTTTTACAAATATAAAAAACAAAGCACCCGATTTAAATCAAAAAGAGCATACTCTAAGAGTGATTCAAGCCCTTGAAATCATTTCAAAATCATAATTATTCGAACTACTTAAGTCAATAATTGCCTGTATAAATATAAAATGTTACAGCATCAAATCAAAAATAAATAGGGAGACAACAATGAATTATGATACGATCAAAATCATTCCCGAATGGAAAGAATTGCTCAAAGAAGAGTTTGAAAAACCTTATTTTTCTTCCATCAAATCTTATTATTTGGAGGCAAAAAAGAAAGGTGTGTGTATCTATCCCCCAGGTAAACTCACTTTTAACGCCCTCAATCTGACACCTCCTTCAAAGGTAAAAGTAGTGATTCTAGGGCAAGATCCCTATCACGGAAGATTTCTGCATAATGGCGTAGAAATTCCTCAAGCGATGGGTTTAAGTTTCTCTGTACCCAAAAAAGTACCCATCCCACCAAGCCTCAAAAATATCTATAAAGAACTCCATCAATCTCTTGGTATTAGCATTCCAAATCACGGCGATTTGTCCGTTTGGTGCCAAAGGGGTGTTTTACTTCTAAATGCAATTTTTAGTGTAGAAAAAGGAAAGGCAGGTTCGCACGTTTATTTTGGCTGGGAAAATTTTAGCGATGCAATCATCCAAAGCGTTTCCAATCATTACCAAAATATCGTTTTTATGCTCTGGGGAAATTATGCCAAAAAGAAAGCTTCTCTTATTGACCCCAATAAACACGCAATTATCACTGCTCCCCATCCAAGCCCTCTTGCACAAGGATTTGTGGGGAGCGGAGTGTTTATTAAAGCCCAAGAAGCGCTTAAAAAATTTGGCAAAGAGCCGCTTGATTGGAGTTTGCCTGAGTGAATCAAACCCCATCAAAGATATTTAAGGTTTGCATTTCTTCCCTTCAAGTTTTGTGCAAAATGGCACAACTTTTTGAAGAATCTCTATTATGATTGCCAACCCCCTAAAATCAATTTAATTTTCAAATTCAAATAATTCAGTGCTTAGATACCTTTCTGCAGTATCACACAGCATTGTAACGATATTTTTACCCGGAAATTTTTTAGCCAATTGGGTAGCTGCCCAAAGATTTGCCCCTGAAGAAATACCCACCAAAATACCTTCACTCTTAGCAGCTTCTAAAACAAATCTGTAGGCGTCTTGAGTTTCAACCTGCATAATCCCATCATAAAGGTTTGTGTTTAGATTCTTAGGGATAAAACCTGCGCCGATTCCTTGAATCTTATGTGGTCCTGCATTCCCACCAGAAAGAACAGGAGATAAAGAGGGTTCAAGGACAAAAAGCTTCACATCTGGATTTCTTTCTCTAAGCACCTCACCTACGCCCGTAAAAGTTCCGCCTGTACCAATGCCTGCGACAAAAACATCAATTTCTCCATCCAATGCCTCAATAATTTCTTTCGCAGTCGTTTGTCGATGCGCTTCAGGATTATCTGGATTTTCAAACTGCTGTAAAATAAACGAATCCTCAATTTCATCAGAAAGCTCAAATGCTCTTTTTACAGCCCCATTCATTCCTTTTTCAGGAGCAGTCAATTCAAGTTGGGCACCTAATGCCTGCATTAGCTTGCGACGTTCTATACTCATAGAACTTGGCATTGTAAGAATGAGCTTGATCCCCAAAGAAGCACAAACAGAAGCAAGTCCGATACCTGTGTTCCCACTTGTAGGCTCAATCAGCGTTGTATTTAAAGTGATCTTTTTTTCATCCAAAGCTTTTTTAATCATATTCAAAGCAATCCTGTCTTTCACAGAACTATTGGGATTCATAAATTCGCATTTACCAAAAATGTTTGCCCCATATTTTGCAGAAATTCTTTGCAATTTTAAAAGGGGTGTATTGCCAATGATGTCTAATACGGATTGTGCTACTTCCATTCTTTACCTCGTGCGAAATTATTAAAATTTCTAGATTATTTCTCATTATGTTAATGATTTACTAAAAAACCATATAAATTATATGGAAAAATAGTGAATTCATTGTAAAAAAGTAACATTATTAGTACAAATTGCATTTAAAGATTAAAAATAAAATGTAATTACGGATCATTTCTGACAATCAAACTTTTTGGCAATCCGAAAAAATGCATTACTTCTTCTTCTTTACAACGATGTTCGCCATTATCAATTTCGTGATCATAACCCAAAAGATGCAAAATTCCGTGTGCCAATAATAAAGCAATCTCAAAATCTATAGAATGCCCCAATTCCTTTGCGACTCTTTTTGCCATATCAACATTGATCACCACACTCCCTAAAGGCAAATCTACCCCAACAATTCCCATATCTCCAAAAGGAAAACTCAAAACATCTGTCGTTTTATTTTGAGAACGAAATTTAAGGTTTAAGTCCAAAAGTTCTTCATCATAAGTAAGTATAAGCTCGACATTTCTAGGGCTTAGAAAATCAGCTATTTTATTGAAGAGTTCATATTCAAAAATATCATCTGTTTCATTGCTGATCTCTAACATTCTTTACATTCTTCCTGATTTGATTTCTTCGATTATACAAATTACGTGTTAAAATCTAAATAAGTGATATAATTTTCCCCAAAAAAAGCAAAATTATCTAAGGATTACTTTTATGGTTGATTATGGAATCAAATTCTGGTCAAACGACGATTTTATCATTGATGATGGCGTAGTCAAAGTCAACCACAAGAACAAGCCTGCCATTATTGATATTGTCAATGAAGTTAGAGAAAAAGGTTACAAAGGTCCTCTATTGATTCGTTTTCCTCATCTGATTCAAAAACAGATCGAAAAAATATTCTCCACTTTCAAAAATTCGATTCAAGAATACAAATACAAAGGCAAATTTAAAGCTGTTTTTCCTCTCAAGGTCAATCAAATGCCCAATTTTGTTCTTCCCTTGGTGGCCTGTAGCCAAGATCAATGCTATGGCTTGGAAGCAGGGAGCAAATCTGAACTTATCGTGGCAATGGCTTACACAAATAAACATTCACCTATCACTGTCAATGGCTTCAAAGACAAAGAAATGATCAGTCTTGGCTTCATTGCTGCCAATATGGGACACGATATCACACTTACCATTGAGGGTCTCAATGAACTTGAAACCATTATCGAAGTCGCCAAAGAAATGGGTGCCCCCTATCCCAAAATTGGACTTCGCATTCGATTGCATAGCACCGGAATAGGCATATGGGCAAAAAGCGGGGGAATCAATTCTAAATTCGGACTTACAAGTACAGAATTACTTGAAGCCATCAAACTGCTAGAAGATTCAAAACTACTGGGGCAATTTAGTATGATTCATTTCCATATTGGGAGCCAAATCAGCGATATTTCTCCTTTAAAAAAAGCGATTCGCGAGGTTGGCAACATTTATGCAGAACTTAGGAAAATGGGGGCAAACAATCTCACTTGCGTCAATATCGGCGGGGGATTAGCAGTGGAATATACCCAACACGAAGGAAGCAACAACCGCAATTATACCTTGAGCGAATTCAGCGGGGATGTGGTATTTTTGCTCAAAGAAATTGTTAAAAATAAAAAAGAACTCGAACCTGATATTTTCATCGAATCAGGACGCTATATCTCAGCCAATCACGCCGTATTGATAGCACCTGTTTTGGAATTATTTTCACAAGAATATGATGAAAAAGCTCTCAAACTCAAAGAAAAAAATCCTCCATTGATTGAAGAAATGATCGATCTCTATCAAAGTATGAGCGAAAAGAATGCCATTGAATACCTGCACGATAGTTTTGATCATATGGAATCCCTACTTACTCTTTTTGATTTGGGTTATATCGACCTGCAAGACAGGAGTAATACGGAAGTTTTGGTTCATCTCATCATCAAAAAAGTCATCAAACTCCTCAAATACAAAAACCATAACGACATTATCCGCATCCAAGAACAAGTGCAAGAAAGATATCTGTTAAATTGCTCATTTTTCCAAAGCCTCCCTGACTACTGGGGATTGGGGCAAAACTTTCCTGTAATGCCTCTAGATAGACTCAACAGACGCCCCACAAGAAGTGCGAGTCTATGGGATATTACCTGCGATAGTGATGGAGAGATCGCTTTTGATTCCAATAAGCCTTTGTTTTTGCACGATGTAGATGTAACCAAAGAAGAATATTTTTTAGGATTTTTCCTTGTAGGAGCTTATCAAGAGGTACTTGGAATGCGCCACAATCTTTTCACTCACCCGACTGAATTTAGTGTCGTATTTGATGATGATCTCAATAAAGGTTATGAAATTCAAAATCTTTTGGAAGCCCAAACTATCTTGGATGTGCTCGATGATTTGGATTATGACACCAAAGAAATTGAGCGTATTTTAAAACAAAGAATTGAAGATAATCAAGATATTGATGAAGAGACCAAAAAAGAAGTGTTGGGGCAACTCTATGTTATGCTAAGTGAAAATGGCTATCTCCGAACGATTGCAAGCAGTGAGAAAAACTAGATTATGGAAACAAAACAAATCGGGTTTTTTAGCCTTATAAAAGAAGATTTCAGTGTTCCTTTTCAAAAAGATCCTGCCATTAATTCAAAAATAGAGCTTTTCTTTAATTATCCTGGAGTCGTTGCCATCGTGCATTATCGCATTGCCCACAAGCTTCATTTGCTCGGATTTAAAGTGATTGCACGAATTTTGATGGGATTTACGCAATTCCTCACAAATATCGACATCCACCCTGCTTGCAAAATCGGTCGCAGGGTCTTTATTGATCACGGAATTGGCGTCGTTATTGGGGAAACAGCTGAAATAGGCGATAATGTTACAATTTATCAAGGAGTGAGTTTAGGCGGGGTAAGTCTAGAAAAAATCAAACGCCACCCGACTCTAAAAAAAGGAGTTGTCGTAGGAGCAGGTGCAAAAATATTAGGCAATATCACTATCGGAGAAAATGCAAAAATCGGTGCAAACTCTGTTGTTGTTAAAAATGTTCCCCCTGATGCAACTGCCGTGGGAATTCCTGCACGCGTGATCGACAAAGAAAAATCCAAAGAAGAAAATATCCCGATCCAAAAACTTCCCGATATTGACAAAGAACTTTTTAGATATCTGATCAAAAAAATCAGTCTCATCGAACAATCCATACAAGCCAATCCAAAAACTACAGAGGAAGAAACCGAATTGCAACACCTCTATGAAAACTACATTCGATGTATTAAAAATTAGATTTTCAATCGGATCTATTCTTTTTGATGGACGATGGATTGTCTCCAAACCCTGATTGATTAATGTTTCTTCTCAAGGTTATATCACAATCATTGAAAAACCCAATATGCTAGATATCCCATCATAGTAATTGTTTATCTCTTTGATTTTTTATTTTATTATTTATGCTCTTTTTAGTTTATCATAATCACCAACGCTTACAGACTCTGCTATTCCTGCGGTTTAAGTAAATTTTTTACATTGTTATTTTTATAATTTTATGATGGTTTTTGCAAAACAAATTAGGTCTATAAAATATCGATTATAAAGTAATTTTTAAAAAGGATTATCAAAACTGCAGATTTAAAAATATGGCGGACAGGGAGGGATTCGAACCCTCGGTAATCTTGCGACTACGCGTCCTTAGCAGGGACGTGGTTTAAGCCAACTCACCCACCGGTCCTTATTACTTCCAAAATGGAAAGTGTATTGTAAATTAAAAATCATAAATTACAACTTAACGCCCTGAAAAATCAGCTTAAAATATGTTAAAATCCCACTTTTATAACGCAAAAACTACTACAAACTAAAGGTTTATCTATGAAATATGCTTTTATTTTTCCTGGGCAAGGATCCCAAAGCATTGGTATGGGAAAAGAATTTTACGATAATTTCAGTACCGCCAAAGAACTTTTTGAAAAAGCAAGCGAAGCCATTAAAACCGATATGAAGCAATTGCTTTTTGAAGAAAACGATCAAATCCATCAAACCCGATACACCCAGCCAGCAATCTTTCTAATCAGCTACATTGCCCATAATATTTTCCAAGAAGAATCCCCATTGCTCCCCGAAATTGCACTTGGACATTCACTCGGAGAAATCACAGCTTTAAGTATCGCAGGAGCGCTTTCTTTTGAAAATGCAATGATTCTCACACACAAAAGAGGCGAACTTATGCAAAAAGCTTGTGAAGGCAAAGATGCCGGTATGATGGTTGTTGTCGGGTTGGAAGATAATAAACTTCAAGATTTTTGCGAAGAAAAACGTGAAAAAGGTAAAAGCCTTTGGTGTGCCAATTACAATGCCGAAGGGCAAATTGTGATTGCAGGAAAAAAAACTGACCTTTCAGAAGCTCAAGAGCAAATCAAAGCAATGGGCGCAAAACGCGCACTTTTGTTACCTATGTCAGTAGCAAGCCATTGTCCGATGCTTCAAGGAATTTGTGAAGAATTCAAAGAACTTGTAGCAGGATTAATCGGAGAAAAATTTTCCATCAGTATCCTTTCAAATGCAACCTTACAACCCTATAATACAAAGCAAGACGCAATTTTATTGCTCACTGAACAACTTGTAAAACCTGTCTTATATAAACAATCCATTCAAAAACTTGAAGACAAAGTCGATGGATTCATTGAATTTGGTCACGGTGGGGTTTTAAAAGGACTCAATAAACGCCTAAGCGAAAAACCCACTTACAATATCGCAAATCTTTCTTCTTTAGGCGAAACAATTTCACAAATTCAAAAATAAAGGAAAATCAAATGAAAATCGGCATCATTGGCGCTATGCGCGAAGAAATTATTCCCTTGCTTGAGATTTTTGGGAAATATGAAGAAATTTCTTTAGGAGGCAATATTTTTTATTGTGTCTCTTATAAAGACTCAGAAATTTATATCGCTTATAGCAAAATAGGTAAGGTTCATTCCGCCCTGACGGCTTCAAGTATGATTTTATACTTCAAATGTGAAAAAATCATATTCAGTGGTGTTGCTGGAGGTTTGAGACAAGATCTGAAAGTAGGGGATTTGATGATTGCCACAAAGCTTTGCCAACACGATGTGGATATTAGTGCTTTTGGGCATCCCTTAGGGTTCATACCTGAAAGCAAAATTTATATCCAATCCGATCCCAAGCTTAATGAAATCGCAAAATCTGTAGCCAAACGATATGAATTTGACCTCAAAGAAGGGATCATTGCCTCAGGTGATCAATTCATTAACAACGCTGAAAAAAAACAATGGCTGATTGAAAAATTTAATGCCGATGCGGTTGAAATGGAAGGGGCTTCAGTGGCAGTAGTATGCGATCTGCTGCAAGTACCTTTTTGCATATTCCGTTCCATCAGCGATAGTGCAGATGGTCAAGCAGATGTAAGCTTTGATGAATTCTTAGATTCTTCTGCGAGAATATCAGCAAATTTTGTCAAAAATATGGTGGATACTCTATTGCAACAGGATAATTTATGAGAAATGCATTCAGTATGATTGAATTAGTATTTGTTATTGTTATCATAGGAATCATCGCTGCCATCGCTATACCTAGGCTTTCCATCACTAGAGGCGATGCGCAATATGTCGCCGTTCAAAGTGACATACAGACAATCTTAAGCTCTATTCAAGCCAAAAGCCTCACTGAAGAGATCGCCCCTTCGGATTTAAATGGGGATTTCATTATGGAAACAGCAGGGTTAAACCCTACCAAATGGATCCCTACGCCAAATGGCGTTCGATTGGCTAAAAATGGGGCTATAGACACGCTCAATAATTGCGTTATCATTGATTTTTCAGCCGACTCTTCGCTTCATTTTTCCATTAACCCAGCCATCACCTCTCCCCTTTGCAAAAAGCTTGCCAAAATCTATACGAAAAAAATTTCCATACCTCTAAGCAATGGCTCTATCAATTTCTAAGGCTTTCAGCCTGATTGAGATTGTATTTGGGATTGTGATTCTTGGTATTCTTGTTTCAGTGGCAATCCCAAGACTCTCTTCAGACTCCAAAATCTGCGAACTTGCACTCAGCTCTAAACTCGGCATACTCCAAAGCAAAATCTCACTTCTTTTTACTAAAGCACATTTGTCCGACCAAAAAATCAATCGATCCGAAATTTTTGCACTTCTAGGCGCGTTGGACAAAGATGGAACAAATGAATGTTTTTTAAGATTTAATCCTCAAAATCTGACTATTTTGGCTAAATCACACTCTCAAGCCACAATATTACGCATTTCACCAAAAGATTTTTCATCTAATCCTAAAATATTTTGTGAGCTTTCCAACCCGTTATGCAAAAAAATCAACTACAAAACGAAGAAAAAATAACCCAAATCTACCCCAAAAGTCCGTATGAAAAGAAATCTTAATAAAATATTATCTTTTTGATTTGAGACAATATTTGGCTCCGTTTTTACCGCCACTTCTCTCCACAATGATCTCATCTTTCATTTCATACATTGCAACTTCAGACAGCTTTTTTTTAATGTCCTTGCTTTTTGAAGATAAATCTTGGAGCCATCCTTTCTGCTCGGCAATGTTATAGATTTCGTGCTTATCCAAAGAAGTTTGTGCAGTTTGTAAGACCTTACGAATCAAATCTTTAAATTCATTGCGAATCGAACTACTAGATTTATTTATTTTTGTAGAATCTTGAGTGTTTGCAGAAAAAGGGGTTCTTTCATTAGAATTTGACTCTTTTGAAGAACTACAAAGCTCTCTAAAAGCTCTTTTGAGATGCTCCTTGCATTCTGTTTTGATAGCTGAGGTTATTTGTTTATTCTTATCTTTCAATACTTGACCGAAATGATAAATTAATGCGTTTGGCTCATTAATTTCTGCTTTAAGTGCGGTTAATATTTTTTGATAATTCTTCTCTTTCTTCCCCCATTTTTTGATATGATCGACATCGATTTTGTTATAAGAAAATTTTTCAAGTTTTTTTAAATCTTCATCGTTATAATTTTTGAGATCAAAAGTAAAAAATGAATCCTTATCTATCTTATTGTCATCATCCAAATCAGAAAAAAACAAATACTTATGCCCATTACTCAGCAAAGCAAGATAACATTTTTCACCAGTTTTACCAGCTTTATTAGTAAAATAAGTACTAAGTTGCTCCGTAGATCCATCCAAAGAAGCTTGATAATTTTTCGCTTCCACGATAAGAACAGGGTTATCATTTTTCAATAACGTATAATCCACTTTTTTGCCACCCCGATTATTTGAACCCGCCCTATCTTCAACCTTACATTTATTAATATCTGAGACGTCATAACCTAAAGCACCTAAAAACACATCGATCAAAGAACTTCTCGTCTGGGCTTCATTTGTTTTTACTATTTCTACAAGTTTCTCATCATTGATCTTACTTGCCAATTCCTCTATCTTTCTCTTGAAAGATCCGTCCTCTAAAGTATTTTCAACATCTTTATCAAAGGTTTTTTGATATTCCCCTTTTTGATATTCCCCCCTGCTTTTAAGCCAATAAGATTTTATTCTCTTCTCCCCATAAACGATAAAAGTTTCTGTATCGCTTTTGGCAATCCCAGCTATTCTATTGTAAAAACTGTCGTTTTGATTTTTATCTCTTAATCCCATTTCTTCGGATTTTTCTGCAATTGTTACTTTTCTTAACGGCTTTGAGGCTTCTTTCAAGACTTTTATAAGGATTTCTTTGAGCTCTTCATCTGTATATTTTCGATTCATTTTTTTATCTTCCTCTCAACCTCTCTTATAATCTCATCTTTACTCTTTTTGATCTGAGCCTCTATAATCTCTGCGAAGTTTTTTATCATCTTGTCCAATTCTTTACGAACGATATTTGTCACTTCTCTTTCAATCATTCCATTACTCCTATGTTAAAATTAATTTCATTCAATTTTAGGTAATATTTGCTTAAAAATAGTTTTATAAAAGTAATTATTGCTCAATTTGTTTTAAAATATTTTTTCATTAAACTATCTTAAAAAAATATATTCGGAAATATAAATGAAACTCACCCAACAAGACATAGCTACAAAGCTTCATATTGACCCTAAAACCTTGAGAAATTGGCGCAAAAATAAGCCTGAACTTTATAAACGCGTGATGTTGGGTTTTCAGTATGAAGAAATCTTATCTTTACTCAAAAAAACGATATGAAACATTCAAAGATATAGGCGAATATACACCAAGCTCTCAAGATATTTCAAGCAATAAATTCACACCCCCCCCCCCACAAACAAAAAAATCTCGATGATTTTACAGATGGCTTTGGTCTTATCGTTACATCATTTCTAGACTCGTTTGAAAATTTAATAAAAATCTAATCCACAAACTTGTAAAATTCCTATAAAGGATCCCGACAATGAAAGTGACATTAAAACATTTTACCCCTCTTGAAGTCTGCTCAATGGCGATTCGCACCTGTTGGCAAAGCTTTGAAAAATCTGATAACGGGGGCGAAAAAGACCTTGCCCTCATTGATCGTGTCGGCAATAAATTCAAACATTCTAGTACGCTCGAACATTTATATTACAATTTTTATATCCAAGGCATCAGTAGAGCTTGCCTCCAAGAACTTGCTAGACATCGAATGGCAAGCTATAGTGTCAAATCCTCCCGCTACACGCTCAAAGAAATCAAGCAGGAAGCCACTTTTTTACCTCCAAATGAAGCAAACCTAAACAGAGCAGAAAAATATCTCGTCTTTACCTCGAATAAAAATGTCAATATTGCCTCACTCAAAGCTCTTGAAAATCTCCGCGAAATTCTATGCGAAAACACTCACAATGATATCGCCAAATATGCGATGCCCGAATCTTATAAAACTGAACTTCATTGGAGTATCAACGCTAGAAGCCTTCAAAACTTTTTAGAACTACGCACCTCTAGAGCCGCCCTTTGGGAGATCCAAAAACTTGCTCACAGCATTTATGAAGCCCTACCTCAGGAGCACCGATTTATTTTTGAAGAAAAAATCACCCAACCCTATGAAAAAAATAAGGACAGCGATGCAAACCCTAACGATTGTTGATACGTTCGGATTCTTTTTTCGCAGTTTTTACGCCCTCCCCCCACTAAAAAACGCAGAAGGTTTCCCCACAGGTCTTTTGATGGGCTTTGCAAACTTAATTATGAATCTACATAAAGAAGGGATTTCTGACTATATTGTCTTTGCCTTAGAAGGTCAAGGATTAAACAAAAGAAAAGAATTTTATCCCGCCTATAAAGCGACACGAGTCCAAGCCCCTCAAGATTTGCTAATGCAACTTCCTATTGCGATTGAGTGGATAAAAAAAATGGGCTTTTTAAATTTGAGCTTTGAAGGCTATGAGGCCGATGACGCCATCGCTTCTTTAAATAAGGTCGCCAACAAAAATAATGTCGATGTCCGAATCATCAGCCACGACAAAGATCTTTATCAATTAATTGATGGAAACACCTACCTTTATGATCCGATCAACAAAAAAGATATCCGAGAAAAAGAATGCATTGATAAATATGGCATTCCTCCTAGTGCATTTACTGACTATCAAAGTTTAGTGGGAGATAGTAGCGACAATGTACCTGGCATTAAGGGCATAGGTGCCAAAACAGCTCAAAAACTCATTGAAACTTTTGGGAGCTTGGATAATATTTATGCCAATCTTGATAAAATCTCTGAAATCACAAGCCCTCGAATTTGCAATTTAATTATCGCTGGAAAAGAATCGGCTTATTTGAGCAAAGATCTTGTGACCCTAAAAACAGATTTATTGCAAGATTTTGACTTACAATCGTGCAAAATGCCCGTTCAAAATCCTCTTTCAACTATCGTAGATGAACTAGAACGATATGAATTCATTAAAATAGCTCAAAGACTCAAAGGTATGCCAATGAGCCAACCTGCCAAAACCTTTAAGTCTAAATCCAAGGGATTGGGCGGATTGAATGCCTCCTCAAAATCCCAATTCAAATGCATCTCTCATCTTCTAAACGATGCAGCAACACTCTTTAAAATTCTTGACTCCTTAGCACCCGATCAAGAAATCGCTTATGATTGTGAGACAAATTCTCTTGATGTTGCTAATGCTTTGATGGTAGGCTTTAGCTTTTGTGTCGATAGAGAAAATGGCTATTATGTCCCTATTGCCCACAACTATCTAGGAATTGAGCCGCAAATATCTCACGAAAACGCAAAAAAGGCAATTGAAAAAATCTTTTCTCATCCCCTGATTGGGCATAACCTCAAATTTGATATTCTCATTGCGCAAAACAATTTTGGTCTTTCCCCCCAAAAAACTATCAAAGATTCGATGGTTCTTGCTTGGTTACTAGATAGTGTGATGAGCGTGGGATTAGATAGCCAAATGGAAAGATGGTTTGGACATAAAATGATTGCATTTGAAGATATTGTTCCTAAAAATCAAAATTTTTCCAATGTCAATCTTGAAATTGCTGCTAAATATGCTGCTGAAGACGCAGTAGCAAGTATAAATTTATATTGGCGCCTGATTGAAGAACTTAAAAGTAAGGGTTTGGATTCTGTGATAAAAATCGCTGAAGAACTTGAATTTCCTTTAATTGAAGTCCTTAAAGATATGGAAAGCAACGGCATAACAATCAGCGTGTCGTGGTTTGAAAAACTTAAAGAAGAGCTTTCTATTAAACTCGCTCAAATCCAAAACAGAATCTATAAGCACATAGGTTATGACTTCAATCTCAACTCCCCAAAACAGCTTGCTGAAGTCTTATTTACAAGACTAGGATTAAAAGCAGTAAGACAAATCAAAGGCGGCTACAGCACTGATGAGCAGACGCTTGAAAGCCTGATTGACGCCCACCCTGTCATCCCTGAAATAATGGAATATCGCGAAACTTTCAAGCTTAAAAATACCTACATTGAACCTCTATTAAAACTCCACAATCAAGAAAATAAAATCCACACTTCATTCTTACAAACCGGTACAGCCACAGGCAGACTCAGCTCCAAATCTCCCAATCTCCAAAATATCCCTGTTCGCACCGAAGCAGGCAAACAAATACGAGAAGGTTTTATCATCAGCGACAAAAAAAATACACTTTTGAGCGTTGATTACTCCCAAATAGAACTCCGCTTGCTTGCGCACTTCTGTATGGATAAAAATTTAGTAGAATCTTTTGTGCAAGATAAAGACATTCATACCGAAACCGCCATTAGAATTTTTGGTTCTGACTCCGCTAAAGAAAAGCGTGCCATTGCAAAATCTATTAATTTCGGGCTGATCTATGGAATGGGGTCAAGAAAACTCGCCAAAACCCTCAAAATCTCTCCAAAAGAAGCAAAAGGTTATATTGAAAGTTATTTCGAATCCTTCCCGACGGTAAAAAATTTTCTAAAATCAAAAGAAGAAGAGATTTTAGCAAATGGCTATGCTCAAACCCTTTTAGGACATCGAAGATATTTTGATTTCAGCACTGCTACAGATTTTATGAAAGCCAACTATCTAAGGGAAGGTATCAACTCTATATTTCAAGGGAGTGCTGCGGATTTAATCAAATTGGCAATGCTTAAAATTCACCACCATTTTAAAAACTCTGCAGTCAAAATGCTGCTCCAAGTCCACGATGAATTGATATTTGAACTTCCTAAAGAACTGCTACCTCAAGCCTCAAAAGAAATCGAAGTGATGATGAATGGCATTTATACGCTTAATGTACCATTGAAGTGTGGGGTTACAACGGGAAATAATTGGGCAGAACTTAAATAATTTCTCTTTGCATTCATTGTTTTAATAATATGTCATAGTAGAAAAAATACAAAAAATAGCTAAAACAAACTTTTATCATTTCAAAGCAGCCCTGCTTTGTTCAAAACTAATCATTCCAAATTCCTTTCCCATTGCAATCTGAGATGGAATTTGATGAAATTTTTGCTCACGAATCAGAGTTTTAACAGCAGGGGTAGCAACCAAAACTTCATAAATACCTCTTAGATCCGTTTCATTCACGCAAAGAAGCTCTTGAGAGATGATTGCACGTAAGCAAAAAGCTAATTCGGCTGCAATCTCACTTCTATCATTTCCCGCACTATAAACGATCCTTGCTACAGTAGCAGCCGCATCTTTAGCGTGCGTACTTGCTACTACCAAATGCCCTGTTTGAGCACACAAAAGAGCCGACTTTATTGAATCAAGACTCCGAAGCTCTCCGATAAAAACAATATCAGGATCTTCTCGTAAGCTTGCTTGTATTGCAGCATTAAAACTTAGGGTATCTTTCCCGACCTCGCGGTAAGAAAAAAAGCTTTTGTTATTCTTATGGAGATATTCTATCGGATCTTCAATGCAAACAATATGCTTGCCAAAATTTTGATTGATATATTCCAAAGCTGCTGCAATCGTCGTTGATTTTCCACTCCCTGTAGGACCGCTGACCAAAATCAACCCATCATTTTGAATAAAAATATCCTTCAATATCTGAGGAAGACCCAATTCCTCCATACTCGGGATAATCTGAGACAATATTCGAATGCTGAAAGACCTTAACGAACGGGTTAAATAACAATGCAGTCGCAAACGAACGCCTTCAATATCTGAAGAAATGTCTATCTCAGTCTCTGCAACGTATTTTTTTACACGCCCATCATCAAAAATTTCTTTTTCCAATGCTAAAATCATTTCATTATCCAAGACAAATTCAGAAGGAACAATCTTTTTGCCAACCCTGAAAAATACCTCACCACCACCCAAAATATGTAAATCTGAAGCATTTTTTTCCAAAGCCTTAGATAAAAGAGTTTTAAATATATTTTTTTTATTGATCATTCTTGCTCTCCCAAAGCACCTTGATTCGATTTCTTAAAATTTGAGAGGTTCTTAAATTTTTTCTCTCCACATAAATATCAATCCAATAGTCACCATTTTTATCTTCCATCAAATGATAGCCCCCTAAAGAATCTCCAAGCATAAATTCATCAAAATCGCACGCTTGAACGCCGTATTTTTGTAAGCATAACCTCGCCATTTCTAAAATGCTGCGAGCATCAAGCAAGGATTGGAATTTTAAATGCGAATTACTGATCCGATCAAGCTCTGTTTCGTTGTGGCGTAGAGTATTCATCACAATATAGACAATTCCTAAAAACACAATCAAAGCAGAAAGAAAAATATAAGCACCTCTCATCAAACTTTTATTATCCATATTAATTTCTGATAACAAGACGAATTTTTACCCCTAGTGCAAAGAGAAACTTCAAATTTTTCTCTATCTCTATGGACAAAAAAATCATTCACTCCATTTAAAACCATCAATCCATCTAGATACAATGCCTTGTTTTTTAAAACCACTTGATGGATTTTTTGATCCCCCTCCAACATACGCCACGATAGAACATTCTGCTCAAAAACAATTGAATCTCTCTGTGCCTCCAATACATAGTTTTCTATCATATCAAGAGCATTTTGAACTTCCAAAGAGATTTGAGTATGCTTTGCTTTGAGGTAATTTTGACTTTGAAGATTCAAAAGCATTTTTATTCCCAACACTCCTATTGCTGCCATCACCGATATGGCAATAATAAAATCAAGCAAAACAAAAGCATTTCTATTCTTCATTTTTCCTTATCTTTTGGGGGTAAAAATAATGGTACCCCAACCCTTCTTCACTATAGTCTTCCAATAGTTTGCCATCGTAACTAAAACCTTTTTGAGACAATACAAAAAAACCTTTGGAAGTTTCTTGAGTGCTATTAAAATAAATTTTTTCACTGATATGTTTTTGAGCAAGAAATATTTTTTGATTTTCTTGAGAGAAAAAACGATAACGCTCATTCTCTTCATAAATTTTCCAAAAAATCTTAAATGCCCCCATCATAATCACAAGCGCCATTAATAATTCAACGCTGGCAAAACCTTTATGGAAGCCTAGAAGCAAAAAATTCTTTTTCAAAAAATATTTTTTTATGCTCATTGTTTTGAGTGTATTCAACTTGTAAAATTGCTTTCCATCTGCCTTTAATATTTAATTCAAACTTAGGACTCGAACAAAAATCTTCGGTTGAACATTGCAAACTTCCAAGATCTAAATGTTCTGTATTCATATGATAACGCGTCATAAAAAGCTTGATATTTAAATCCGATATGGGAGAGGATAGGGTTTTTGGAACGATTGTGACATAAATATAATTAGGTGCATTGGTAAAAAGCTCAATTTTTGGCTCCTCTTTAAGCTTATCCCGATGTCCTTTTACAAAATAAGGAGACAATGGTCGAGAAAGAGAATTCTTAAGAGGTTTTTGATTAGCACCAATATAAAGCGTATAGTAATTTTCAAATTCTTCTGTATTTTTAATAATCTTATTGATATCTTTATCAACTTCACTGTATTTTTCAAAATAAGCATTATCGTCAATAATCGGATTCATCATAGACAACTTTACAAGCAAAAATAACAAAATAATCCCAATAATGATAATGCTTAAAATACCTAATGGCCAAAAATTCCTATTTTTTTTCATCTTCTATGCCTTTTAAAAAAATAAACTACGATAAATAATCCCACCAAACTAAACAACATCAGGTATAAAATTACCCGCACAAACAAATTTTGATTTTCGGAAGGAAAATTATTTTCTAAATTAACGCCATATTTATCCGCAATTCTATCGGCAATTTCAGAATAACCATTCAAAATAATGGCCGAAATTCTTTGAGGAGTTAAATCGACGTCTTTTTCAGGCAAGAGAGGGGCTATATAGTCAAAAAATATTTGGTCTGTATTAAAAAGATCTTTAGAATCTTCGCTCAAGACAATATCAATTTTCTTAGCCTGTCTGAAAAAAAACAAAACCCCATAAGGAGGAGAAAACTTTGAAATAACGTTGTTCTTGTAATCCTTTCGCTCTTGTTTGGAATTCAAAGAAGCCTTATCTACAACATCAACATAAAATGAAAAACCTGTTTTATATTTAAGTTCGCTTGAAACTCTTTGTACAAATGCAGCACTTTTGGGAATCAAAAGACCGCTTTGATTATCCAAAACAAAAGAATCTGCCAACAATAATATAGGCAGAAAGAGGCAAAAAACCAACCTCTTAAAACAAAAAACCATTTTATACCAAAAACAAAAAGAGATTAGGAATAAAAGGGATCACAATCGTCATAATAATGGTTAAAACAATAAAAAATGCCAAAACTTTTTCAAGCGTAGTGAATCGCATAATTTCTCCTTTATTTTTCCTGCATTAATTCGTAATGTTTCTCATTTCCGATACTTTTCATTTTGATAGCATCTTGATTATCAATCTTATAATAACTGACAGCTTGAGTTTTTTGTATATTGATAGCTGCGATACTAAAAAGTATTGCAGCTCCAACAACCAAAAGAACTGCAATCAAATATCCTAATAATCCGTTGATTCCAAATAGTCCATTCATCATTTACTCCTTAATCCTCACTCAAAGGCTGCAAAGAACCTATATATTCTGCAAGCGCCTTGATTTGAGTATCATTAAAATTTCTGTAAGCAAAAGAAGGCATTTGTCCAATGTGTCCTTTCTTGCCGTGATCTAAAACCCTTTTAAGGAAATCATAAGTGCCATATTTGCTCAAATCTGGAGCAAAATTATCCATTCCTGGCATTCCTTTTCCATCAGGACCGTGGCATCCTGCACACCCTGCATTATTATAAACTTCCTTACCCTTTTGGACATCAGCGGGGTATTTTGTATGCTTGAGATCTGAAATATCTGCCATAACATAAGAAGCTACAGCCTTAGCATCTTCTTTGCTTAAGCCTAAAGGAGGCATTTCTCCCCCATCATACCCCAATCCAACACTACCGTGCTCAACGGTATCCATAATTCCTTCTTCCTTGCCCCACCGCGTTAGATTCTGTGCCTTTCCGTGCATCCCTTCAGCAGTGATACCGTGACATTGAGAGCATTGAACCAAAAATATTCCTTGCCCCATATTGATCATATCTTCACTACTAAGACTTTTCCATTTTTCCTCAAACTTTTTATTATGAACTTGAACTTGTTGGTTGTAATCGCCAATTTGGGAATAAGCATCCATTGGATAGCCAAAAAATAAATACCAGAATCCCCACAAGATCAACACCAAAAAACTTACAACCCAACCAATGGGTAAATTATTCCTAAATTCAGCTATACCATCCCATTTATGATCGGTTAGTTCGCCATCTGCTTTGGCATCACGCATTTTTTTAATTAAAACCCCTGCCACATACACCGTCAATACCAAAATAACTATTGCGGCGATCAGGCCGAATAAGTTTATATTATCACTCAACCATCCCATACTCTCTCCTTTCATTTGTTTTGTTTGCTTTCTCTAGACTCAATAATCTCATCATCTAAGTTGTCCTTCAAAGCTAAGTTTGCATATTTTTCATAATCAACAATGCCTTTTTTTTGTTTTATATACATACTTGCGATGTATGTATATAAAAATATCACAAGCAAAATAGTAGTGACGATATAAGCAATCGCCCTGATTGATTCTAAAGATTCAAGATTCATAATTTTGCTCCTTATTATTTGGTCATTCTAGATTGACCCAAACTATTGAGATAAGCAATCAAAGCAACAATTTCTTTGACTTCTCCTTTCTCAAAAGCATCTTTAATTTTCTGGTTTTTCATATTATTGACAATCTCACCAGCTTCTTGCATATAAGCTTTTTTGGCATCTTCTATATTGCCTAGAGAAACTCCACCTTGAGTATCATAGGGAACACCAAAAACTACTTTCTGTGTATAGGCTTCCGCATAAGCAGTATCAAAGTCGGCATCTTTTTTAAACAAATGATGATAAGCAGGCATAATTGAATCAGGAACTACGCTAGTAGGTTCCCACATATGATTTTCGTGCCAATCTGTAGTCCTGCTATCCCCCACTCTGTGTAAATCCGGACCAGTTCGTTTAGAACCCCATAGAAAAGGTCTATCATAAGCGTATTCTCCACTCAGACTATAGGCTCCATAACGATCAGTCTCAGCCTGAAAAGGACGGATGAGCTGGGAATGGCAGTTATAGCATCCCTCATTGATATAAATCTGCCTACCTGCAGTCTCAAGCACAGTATAAGGGCGAAGACCCTCAATCGGTCTAGAGGACTTAATAAAGTCTGGCAAAAGCTCCACAAGTCCAGCGATGGAAAAGACAACCAAAAATGCCACTGTAAAAAAGAACGGATTTTTTTCTAACCAACTAAACATAAACTACCCCCTTATCAAGCAGCCATAGGCGAAGCATAGTTTGACTCTCGCTCTAGCTCTTTTGCCGCGGTGATGGTCATCACAACATTGTAAATAAACAGAATAAATCCTATCAGATACATCAAACCCCCGATTCCTCGAATCACATAATAAGGGAACAACACTCTGACGGTGTCGATAAATTGATAAGTAAGATTGCCATATTGATCAACATCTCTCCACATCATCCCTTGTGTGATACCTGATATCCACATACTAGAGAAATAAAGCACAATGCCAATAGTCATAATCCAAAACTGAATATCCATAATCTTTCTAGAGTAAATCTCTCTCTTATACATTCTAGGAAGCATATGATAGCAAGCTGCAATGATTGTAAATCCAACCCATCCAAGAACGCCATCATGAACGTGACCGATAATCCAATCAGTAAAGTGAGCCAAAGCATTTACGGATTTAATTGCCTGAATTGGACCTTCAAGTGTCGCAAGCATATAGAATGTAGAAGCCAGTACAAGGAATTTAATGAGTGGAGATTCCTTAAGTTGATGCCATTGACCGCGCATTGTAAGCAACATATTGATAGCCGTTCCCCAAGAAGGCAAAATCAAGATAACTGAAAAAACCGATCCAAGTGTTTGAACCCAATCTGGAACGGTTGAATAAATCACGTGATGCCCGCCTGCCCAAATATAAACAAACATCAAACTCCAAAAGGAAAATAATGTCAGTTTATAGGAAAATATAGGTTGTCCTGATTCTTTGGGCAAGAAATAATAAATAATCCCAATAATCCCAGAAGTAAAAACAAATGCAACTGCATTATGCCCCCACCACCATTGAATCATCGCATCATTGCTACCTGAAAACATTGAAATGGAATGCCATATACTCCCTACACCAGAAACCAAATAAGTCGGAATGGCAAGATTATTGAATATATATAAAACTGCTATCGCTGTAAATGTAGCAATAAAATACCACAAAGAAATATAAATGGTTTTTTCTCGTCTAACCCCCATACTTCCAAACATACTAATTCCCCAAAGTACCCATACAACAACAACTAAAAGATCTAGAGGCCAAATCAATTCCGCATATTCCTTTGACTGAGTAAGACCGGCAAATAAACTCACAACGGCCAACACAAGCAAAACAATATAAAGCCAAAAATGCAAATACCCGATAAACTTCAAAAAAGGGTGCTGGTAATAAGTAATTTTAAGCACCCTTTGCCCCAAATAATACCAAGCCGCCCATATACCGCTCAAAGTAAAGCCGTAAATAACGCCATTAGTATGAAGAGGTCTCAACCTTCCAAATATACTGTATTCCCCCGCAATATAATTCAAATCCGGAAAAGCCAATTGAAATGCCAACACAACACCGATCAGCATTCCTATAAACCCAAATGCCATCGTTGAATACAAAAACAACTTGGCAATAGAGTAATCGTACTCCAAAGTAGCATCATTGCGCATTTTTTCTCCTTATTTTGCTATTTCTTCTTTTTTTAGAAGCAATAGTTTAATTTTAACCTTTTTCGTTGATTTATAACTTAAAAATACGGCCAAAATAATAAAAAATGAATCAAATATTGACGATCTATTCACATTTGCAAAGTTTTTTTCTCAAATAAGCCATCATTTCTTCTGGTTTCATTCCCCTGCTATCTAGATAAAAATGAATTTGAGGGCGAATTCTTCTGGGAATTTTGAGAATTCTGGCAATGTTTTTAAATTTTTTTGGCATCGCAAAAGGAAAACTATATGATTTTGATACAAAAATATATTCTTCATTACTCTCAATAATATATTTTTGCCCGATTTCCAAAGAAAAATCCATCTTAAATATTTCTTGCCTCTGTGAAGCTGAAAGTACATAGCCCATCGTTTTAAGGATTTTATCTGTCTGATAAATATCTGAAAGACTCCCGCCACGCTCAAAAAAACGAATTTCTCCCAAACGCAAAACTGCAACATTCGGATAAAGAAAAGACTTCTCTTCCCTCAAATATTCAAAAGACTTTGCAATCCCCGTACAATATTTTTCTACCAATTCTTGAGTGTATTTGAGGCGAAATTCGTTGCGTTTATAAGACATATCCTGATTGCTGCTGTCTTCAAAAAATTTATAAGAATGGCAATAAGCATAAATAAGTTTTTTAGGAGTGTTGATTAACGGGCGGATAATTCGATAATTCTCCCTGATTTCTATGCCATCAAAGCCTAAAAGTGTCGCCAATGAACAGCCTTTGGATAACTGCATTAAAAACCATTCCAACCTATCATTGAGCTGGTGAGCCAACACTAAATTTTCATACCCTTTCAAATCAATGATTCTCTCAAAAAATCCATAGCGAATTTCACGCGCCTTTGCTTCAAAATTTGATGCAATCTGTGGTGCTTTGAATACAAAACATTTTTTTTGGTACTGATGAGCTAAATCCAAAGCATAAGAAACCTCATCTTTTGAAGATTCCCTAATCCCATAATCCACAATTGCAATATCAAAATAAACTTCATTTTGAATCAAGGCATAAAACAACGCTACAGAATCAGAACCCCCCGAAAATCCTAAAAGATTTTTTCGATTTCTAAGTTCGCCTAAAAACTCAAGCTTTAGCATTAAAGTTTTCTTGTGACTTTTCCAAACAAAAGCTTATCTTTAAATTCGCTAAGGACTGCTTCATAATAGCCTGTCTCAAGAATCAAATCATCTAAATCGCTATCATTAATCAATATCTCTCCATCGACTTCAGGAGCCCATCTGATATCCCTAGCACTGTAAAAATATTCGCTTATTTGACTTTTGCCCTCCAAAATAATCAGATAAGGGTTGGAAAGCATTTGTTTATAAAGACATTTTTGCTGGCTCAAAACGATTTTATTAAGCGCACTCATTCGCTTATTGATGATTTGGGTCGGTATCTTTTCCTCCATTTTTTGAGCAATTGTGCCTTCTTCTGAAGAAAATGCGAAGATATTAAGCCTATCAAAACAAAATTCTTCTAAAAACATACAAAGTTCTTCAAATTCTTCCTGAGTTTCTTGTGGGTGTCCAATAATCACAGTGCTTCTTATAAAACTATTAGGTACCTTACGCATTGCTTCTAAAAGTTCGATGTGCTTAGCCTTATTGGCACCTCGTCGCATTTTTTTAAGCATTGTATCGCTGATATGCTGGATGGGCATATCAAAATAATTTTGAAAAATTTTGGAATTTGCGATTTTTTCTATCAACGCCAAAGTTGTACTTGAAGGATAGAGATATAAAATCCGCGCACTCTTAGCAATATTTTGCTTATCAATGGCATCTATAAGAGATACTAACCCATCTTTTTGCTTTTTGTCGTACAAATAAGAACTTGAATCTTGAGCAATAAAAGTAAAATCACAAAAGCCCTGCTCACTTAAATCTTGTATTTCTTGCAAAATCGAATCAATCGACCTGCTTTGAAGCCTACCCTTAAAGCTTGGGATAGCGCAAAAACTGCAATTTTGATTGCATCCTTCAGAAATTTTTATATAAGCGTGAATTTTTGAACCTGTGATTACTCTTTTGACCCTTTCATCGGCTAAAAACACCTCTGAAGAAAGCTTCCCATTTTTAAGAGCAATCATCGAATCAATTTTGTCATAATCTCCCACACCTGTAATAATGTCAATTTCAGGTATAAGCTCTTGAAGCTCATTTTTATAGCGCTGGCTCAAACACCCGCTTGCCACAAGTAAAGCTCCTTGTTTTCTACGTTCTGATACTTCCAAAATGGTTTGAATGCTCTCTTCTTTAGCTGATTGGATAAACCCGCACGTATTGATGATAATCACATCGGCAAGTTCAGGACTTTCTGTTATCTCATAATCCCTAAGTTTCCCTAACATTACTTCAGAATCTACAAGATTTTTAGTACATCCCAAAGAGATCAAATGGAGTTTTTTACTCAAGATTTTTTCTCCAACATATCCACTTCCCAAAAGAAGTCGATCCATTCAACCGCGTGCTTGAGATAAAAATCAGCATATACCTTTGCTGTGGGTTTTTGAAAAATAACTGCGGAATAAAAAGATTTTTCAGGATGAGCCGATCGAAACTTTTGCATAATCACTTCCAAGCTTTTCCCACTATCAACAATTTCATCAACGACTAAGATTTTTTGGTATTCCCCTCTAATATGAGGCATATTTTCAATGATCAAAGAACTTTGGACATTACAATCGCTATAAGAAATTGCATTGAGTGTATAAACAGCTCTCAAATTCCAAGCCAATGCGAGCATATGGCTCATCACCATTCCGCCTCTAGCAATACAAACAATCGCATCTGGAACACTGATTTTTTCCTCAATCTTAGCGCGAAGTTCTTTCAAATCGCCCAAAAAATCATTATAAGAATAATACATCCGCCCTCCTAAGCGTAATAGTTTTGTAAAAATATTTTATTTGCACTCCCATCAAACTTCCTCAACCCCAATTTTTCCAAAGCCAACTCAATAGCATTCACCACCCATAAAGATTCATTAATAGGAATGATACCCATATGATTGATACGAAAAATTGAAGTTTTTAGTTGATCTTGACCACCAGCTAAATGCAGCTTAAAATCATCTTTTAAGATTTTACGAATATTGAGTGCATTCACCTCATCAATAATGGTTGTCATCGCTAAAGCAGGGGTTTTTGGATAAATTTTAAGCCCAATAGCACCTAGAGCATTCTGTGTAGCCAAAGCTCTTTGATGAGTCTGTCGATAGACTTCTTGGATACCTCCTAAAGCTCTGACTTCCTCAAAATATTTCACAAGCCCGATAATGATCGTCGTGGGTGCAGTCCAAGCAGTCGTATTGTTTCTTTGATTCTTAAGTTCAGTCTTCAGATTGAAATAAAACCCGATATTTCTTTCTTCAGCCAATGAAACTGCTTTTTGACTCAACCCAATAACACTCATCCCCGGAGGAAGCATAAATGCTTTTTGACTGCCTCCAATAAGAACATCAATATGGCTTATATCAATACTTTCCACCCCCATTGCCGTAATCGCATCAGCAATGACGACAATTTCTGAATTCAAATGTTTGATGGCTTGGGCTATCTTTTCAACAGGATGACGCAAACCGCCTGAAGACTCACAAACTTGTAGGCACACCGCATCAATATCAGGTTGTGCTTTAAGCGCATTGATAATCTCTTCAACGCTTACAGGTGTATCCCAATCATTTTTTATTTCCAAATTCGGTATATTGTAAGCTTTTGCGATTTTTCCAAATCTTTCTCCAAATTTACCACTATTAATACTCAAAAGCTTCTTGGAACAAAATGTCCTCACGCAAGCTTCCATTGCCCCACTACCACTACTTGCAAGCATTAAAACTTCAGGCATCTCAAGTATTTTTTTTAATTCCTCTCTTGCGTGCATAAAGCAAGCTTCAAATTCAGGGGTTCGATGATGAATGGTCGGCTTTGCCATCTCCATCCTGATATTTTCAGGAACGGGAGTAGGCCCAGGTGTAAAAAGTAACATTTCTTTCTCCAATTTTTTAAGAATTCATAAGCAAATATTATACAATAATGCACCAAAACGTCTCTAAAATTAAAAAATATAAAAGAAAATTGATCAATAAAAATTGATTATCATTTGTTCCCAAGATATATATAATTACAAAATTTTAAACATAAGGAAACAAAACGATGAAACTTGCAACATTATCTTTTTTGGTCTGCAGTCTGATTTTAAACGCATTATTGGCTAATGATGCCAAATGGAGTTATAAAGGTGAAAATTCTCCTGAAAATTGGGGCAGAATCGCTCAAGAATTTTCAACTTGTCAAACAGGCAAAAATCAATCTCCCATCAATATCACAAGCTATCTCAAAGTAAAAAATCCCGAAAAAATAACTTTCCATTACGGACAAGATATCAAATCCGAAATTAATAACGGACACACCATTCAAGTGAATTTCAATACCGGAACCCAAAATTATATCAAAATCGGCAATCAAGAATATGAATTGCTACAATTTCATTTTCACGCACCAGCTGAATTCCGTATCAACGATAAACAATATCCTCTCGCAATGCATCTTGTCCATCAAGATAAAAATAAACAACTTGTTGTTGTAGGCATAGAATTCAAAATCGGTAAAGAAAATAAAATTCTAGCCCCTATATGGGAAGCAATGCCTGAAAAATCAGGTGAAACTTCCTACCCTAAAAAAATCGCCCTGCAAGATTTGATACCTAAAAAAACTTATTTTTATCACTTCAACGGCTCTCTTACAACTCCTCCTTGCACTGAGGGTGTAACTTGGATTGTGCTTAAAAAACCTCTTGAAATTTCAAAAGCCCAACTAGAAAAATTTAAAAAGATTATCGGAGGAACAAATAACAGACCTCTTCAGCCAAGCAATAATCGGGTTATCATCGAAGAATAATCCGAGAGTAAAAATTTAAATCCCTTGAAAAAATTTTAAATTTCTATAAAAGCTTAAATTCTTTTCAAACTCAATGGCTTGAGTTTGAAGCTCTTTGAAATTTTCTTCTTTAGTTTCAAGAATTTTTCCATCTTTAATAATCTTTTCATTTCTACGCTCAAGAATCTCTAAAGCATCTTTAGCATAATCTTCAGGACTTGTTTTTCCCTCCAAACGACTGATGAAAAAAAGTTGTTTAAAACGCCCCATTGCAATCCCCTTACCTATAAGAGCACTTCCAAGTATTGGAATTTGAACACCCGCCTTAACTTTTTCTAAAATCTGTTTGTTAAGCTGGTGGGTTTTTTGCAAAATGTTCCTGATGGTTACTTCATCTTGAACTTCATACAAAGCCCCCATCATATATAAAATGGCAATGCCTTCAACAAGCTCCCCCAATTCCTTAAATTTGCCTTTTGCTTCTTCTTGGATTTGCCCAATGGTTCTAGGTTCGTTATCACCCAAAATATCAATTAAAATACTATAAAATTCTTTTGAGAGATTGATGGTTCCAAAACCCAAACTTATAGAAAATTTAACTTCACTTTTAGGAATTATCAAAACTACTTTCATTTCCTTGAGCAATTTCTCTGATTCCCATATACTAAGTTTTTGTGACCCTTTTATCCAATAGTCTCTACGAAATGAATTGTTGCCGATCAAATCTTTCATATATTCTCTAAAAAAGACGCTAGAACCTGAATTTAAAAGAGCCTTTTGTTCGGGCGTATAAGCAACATCACTCAATACAGAAAAAACATCTGCAGAAGAAACAAATTTCAATCTTGCCTCGCTAAACGATTTAGAAATATCCATAAAATCCATAATTTCCCAAGTATCATTCAAAAATTCGTGAATCAAATACGTTTTAGATAATTTTTTGAGTTCCTCAACCCTAGGTGTCAAATTTGGATTTTGATGGATAAATCGTGCTTGCGCACTTGCAAGCTTATCAAAAAGCTCAAAACCCGAATCAATTTTATTGATAGGATCAGTTGTTTTTGGAAGCAGATAATCAGAAACTTTTTTTAAAAGATTTCTAAAAGGAACTAACTCTGAAAAACCAGGGTAAATATTATAGCTTGCATAAACCCCTCCACCTATCTTGAGTTTTTTATCAACAAACTTTAAGAGTAAATCCCGATTATTTTGATCAACCCAACTATAAATGCCGTGAAAAACAATAAAATCAAAATCAGGTAAATCCGAACGATTTAAAAAATCTTCAAAAGAATCTGCATATAACTTAGCTCCATTCCCTGATTCTAAAGCTAAATCTGATGCAAAATTAGCGTGTGAAACATTAAAATCAGTCCCCCACCACTCCACACCTGAAGTAGCAGCATTGATATTTATGCTTATCCCATTACCATATCCAAGTTCGCAAGCCCTCTCTATTTTGGGTGGCTTGATTCCTTGAAGCAAACAGGCAAATTTAAACCTTAAAGAACTCAATTCTTGACAATAATCATAAGTATAATCAATGTCAGTTGTGTAATTTTTTGTATCCATATTAGATAGGTTCCTTTCAAATTGTATAATTTAAAAATTATACAATAAAAAATACATTCCTAATAGAATACACTTTAAATAAAGATCCAAATTTATAATATTTTATTTTAATTAAAATGTTAAAAATAAGTACAATTTTAAAAAAATATTTTATCTTAAATCATTCAATACGACACTTTAGCACTTTGAGTCATTGACTCTGATGGCCAAAATCCTTGATGACTTCCAAATACATCTCTTCGGCTTTTTTTATGGAACTCTCCAACGTATAATTGAATGCACTTTGAGCATAAAGTTTCCCCATACGCTCACGCTCATCAGGATTTTCTATCCAATAATCAATCTTTAAAGCCAAATCTTTTGGGCTTCCTGCCTCAAACAAAGAACGATCATCAAGGGCAAATTGACCCGTAGCTGATATCCTACTATTAGAGATTATAGGCACAACACCGCAAGAAATGGCTTCCAAACAAGCAATGGCTTCACCCTCAACATCTGCAGTATGGACATAGATATCAGTCATATGTAAAATTTTAAGCAAATCTTGAGGTTGTGCAAATCCAAAATCAACTTCATTTTCCAAAGTCTCTGCCATCTTTTTGAGTCTTTTTTGTGTCGGACCGATACCCTTTAGATGGAGCTTGATTTTAGAAGCATATTTACTAATCTTAATGGCTTCAATCAAAACATCTTGACGTTTTTCATTCGAATAACGCCCTACCATTGCGATATGAATAAAACCATCACTCAAGGGTTTGGATACAGGAGGGGAATAAAGCTTGTCAAACCCATTGGAAATTACGTATTTTTTGCCTTCATAACCATTTTTTACAATCTCACGCTCAATCAGGGCAGAGGGGCAATGGATATGAAAAATATGGCGATAAAAACGAAATTTAAAAAGCCAAAAAATAAAACGATTTAAAAAACTCCACGATTCCAATCCAACATTATAGGTAATATGTTCAGGCTGAAGATGAAAGGCACCCATATAAGGGATATTCATCTCCTTGGCAACTTTAATCGCCCTTATTTCAAGTTTAAAAGGCAAAAACAAATGGACAATATCTGCACCCTTAAAAGCCTCTCTGAGAGTTTTTTCAACAGGTTTCCCAAAAATCATATGCTGTTTGCGAGAAATTTCAGTGACCAAAGGAATATAGCGCTCAGGAACAGGATAATACCCCTCTCCTTGCACATAAGGTGCTACGACGCGCACTTGATGTCCTCTCTCACGCAAAGCATTTGCAAATCTAAAGGCTGTCATTGATGTCCCATTGCTCTTATCAGCAAAACTATCTATCACAAGAGTTATAATCATTTAAGAACCTTTTTCATCTTTGAGTTTGAGTTTAAAAAGTTTTCTGTCAAAAATCGCCACATAAAAAATGCTATCAAATACCTTAATATCAAACAAAAAACCTTCTACTTTTACTTCGCATTTTTTTGCTTCACTCTGTAAAGCATTTGCCTTAAAGACCAATTCATACCCCAATTCAATCGGAGCTAAAAACTTCGTTTCTGAACCAATGATAATGCTATTCTTCTTATTAATGGCACAGAGTGCAGCATAAGCTGCGGCATTAAAAACAAAGCCTGCGTGAATGAATTCCTCATCACAAACCATTGATTCTGTGGGGACAAAAAATATCTCGGCTTTGTTTTGGGATAAAGTAAGTAATTCCCCGCATATTGAGCTGTCAATTTTATTGCAAATAATGAGTTCTTCACCATTTATAGGTTCTTGTTCATTTTGCTTGGTTTGCTCATCCATTTTTCATCCTTTTTAATCTAAAATATCCTCTTTTAGGAGCATTATAACCCTCAATAGTTCTTTTGGGATCTTTGGGGTCAAGAAAAGACTCCAAACTCAGTCCTTCTATCCATTCAGTTTTTCTTTGTTCATTCACACTTGTTTCAGAGATGGTCAAAATCTCCATTTGCGTAAATCCTGCTCTTTCGCACCAACCTCTTAGCGTTGGTATAGAGGGGATAAAATACACATTAGGCATTTTCGCATAAGATTTCTTAGGGCAAAGTGCGATTTCAAGCTCAGAATCTATAATCAAAGTATCCAAAATTAGCTCTCCTCCTTCTTTTAGACCCATAAAAAGAGATTTTAAGGCAAAAATAGGATCGCTGCGATGATACAAAACACCCAAACAAAATATAACATCAAATTTCTTATCATAAATCCTAAGATGTTCAATCCCCAAAAGTTCATAAACAATATTTTGCTTCAAAAAAAGATTGATGAAATCAAATTGGGTTTTATAAAGACCACTAGGATCAAAGCCAACAAGGGTTTTTGGAGAAAATTTAGCCATTTCAAACAAATAATACCCATTATTGCATCCGATATCAGCGACATCTTTATCCTTCAAATCCACAAAAGGGGTGAGCAGATTCCATTTGATATAACTTTTCCATTCCGCATCAATAAAAAGATCCCCCAAATAAAAAGGTCCTTTTCGCCAAGGCTTTAAATCAAGTGCAATTTCTCTGATAAAAGCACAAGTCTCCACTGAATTTAGCACACTTAAATCAATTCTAATTCCCTCTTTGCAAGTATAAGACATTTGATCTTGAGGGAGTTTCTTGGATAAAGAATAAATTTTTTGAATGATGGGAGCAATGGTTTTTGAAAAAAGGAGTTTAGAAGCATTTTCTTTAGCAAGCCCAAGCATTGGATTTTCTTTAGAACAAGGGCAATACAGGGTCAATATGAGGTGCCGTTAAAATCTCTTGCAAATCGGCTTTATTTAACCCCAAAATAAGAGCAAAATTATAATTTTGCATCCTAAGTAAATCACTAAGCTCAGCTTGTTCGTGGTAAATTTCATTTTGAGCCATCACATCAAAAACCCCTTCATAACCTTTTGGCAAAAACAAAATCATTTTTCCCCATTTTGCATTAAGCGCAATATAAGCGACATATTTTTTAAATTTCTCAATATCATTTTCAGCAATCACAACACGATCAGTTTGACCATAAGCAACCAATTTAGCACGGGCATTGATAAAATTAGGTTGCATATAAGATATGGAAGAGAAATTTTTTAATTCAAAGGCTATTTTATGAATCGCACACATTTCAATGACGCTACTGAGTTCGGGTAAAAATAAACTTGGAAGCTTCAAATCATATTGTGCAAGCTTATAATTGATTTTGGTATCAAACAAAGTCGCCACAACTACCTTAAAAGGTTGTTCTTGAGGTAAAACCGTCTGCGTGTATTGGAACAATAATCCCAAAAAGGCTTCATTTCTAATCACAATGCCTCTCAAATTAGAATTACTACCTACAAGACTCAAAAGTCCTTCCAAATCACCATCGAAAAAATCAATTGAAGTATCCGTAACGATTTGAAAAGCGATCTCATATTCAATTTCAGAAACGAAAAAAACTTCTATTTTGTCGCTTAAAAATCGATAGCGGATCAAGCGAACTATCGCATCCTGAATAGAACTCACCTTAATCCAAGCAATCTCCCCATCAACCATCTGGACATATTTGTCATAAACAACTCCATAAGCCCCCAAAGCAATAGCACCATCAATCTCATCAGGATTTTTGGCGATAAACAAACAACCTCTTTTGACTTCTGAAATTTTTGTCGCTACGCCATTAAAAGAACTGATCGCAGGCGTAGTTGCCAATTCTCCATTGATTATTTCGACGGCTTCATTGACTCTCACTAACTCACCTTACTCCCGTTCGTTTTTTTATCTGATGTACAAAGAAGGGAAAGCCCTTTCTCATCTTTAGTAGCAAGTACCATTCCCTCACTCATTTCACCCATCAGCTTAACACTTTTAAGATTGGCAAGCACACACACTTGAGTACCAATCAAATCGTGTGGCGCATAAAATTTAGCAATGCCTGAAACAATCTGTCTAAGCCTACCCTCACCTAAATCAACTTGAAGTTTGAGAAGCTTATCGCTTTTGGCAATCTTGGTAGCTTCTATAATAGTTCCTATCCGGATATCAAGCTTAGAAAAATCCTCTATGTTAATTAAAGTCTGCACATCTATTGTTTTTGACTTTTCAATCTTGGCCTCTTCCATCTTAAAAGAATCAATTTTTGGAAATAAGGGATCGATTTTTTCAATGGTAAAATCTTGTGGCAATTCTTGATTTAAAATCAATTTTTGATAACTTTGATGTGAAATTTCTATTTTCAAACAATGGGCAATTTTAAGAGCTGTAGCAGGCATTATCGGATAAAGACAGAGGCTTGCCTTCCCAAGAATAGTAGCCACCAATCCCAAAAGTGCCAAACATTCTTCTTCTCTATTTTGCTTGATAAGACTCCAAGGTTCGTATTTACTGATTACCCCATTAGCAAGCACAAACGCTCTCCAAAGTTCTTCAAGATACCTACTAAGCTGCATTTGTTCCATCAAAGGAGGTAGTTTTCCCAAAATATCGTTTAAAAATTTGAGTTCGGCCTGATAGTATTTGGTAGTATCAGCTAAAGAGATTTTTAAATTAAAATATTTTTCACTCATTCCTATGAGACGATTCACAAGATTTCCCAAATCATTGCTCAAATCAGAATTAATCCGATCAACAAGGGCTTTTTGCGAAAAATCACCATCTTGCCCGAAAGGAACTTCTCGCATCAAAAAATACCTCAAAACTTCAACCCCATAAGCTTGTGCCACCTCTTTAGGATCAATCACATTACCGATACTTTTACTCATTTTCACGCCATCTCTAGTCCACCACCCGTGCGTATAGATATGTTTAGGCAAATCTAATCCCAAACTCATCAAAAAAGCAGGCCAATAAACAGCGTGAAACCTTAAGATATCTTTTCCTACAATATGAATTGGGTTTTTCCAAAAATCCATTTTTTTCTCATCGCCCCCATAACCCAAAGCACTCACATAGTTCAGCAAAGCGTCCAACCAAACATACATCACGTGTTTAAAATCCCCAATACTCTCAGGTAATTTAATGCCCCATTCAAAGCTTGTTCTTGTAATAGAAAGATCATTGAGTCCATTTTCCACAAAACGCACCACTTCGTTTTTTTTATGCAAAGGCAAGATACAATCAGGATTATCCTCATACCACTGAAGCAATTTTTCCTGATACTTGCTAAGAGCAAAAAAATAACTTTCTTCTCGCAATATAATCGTATCTTTTCCACAATCAGGGCATTTTCCTTGCACTGCTTGAGTTTCTGTAAAAAAACTTTCACAACTCACACAATAACGACCTTCATATTCACCTTTGTAAATATCACCTTTCTGATACATTTTTTCAAATGCTTTTTGAACGCTTTGACAATGATAATCATCAGTAGTTCGAATAAAACAATCATAATCAATCCCAAACTCATCCCAAAGATTTTTAAATTTGGCACTAATTTCATCGGCGTATTCTTTTGGTGTTTTTCCTTTCGCAAGAGCAGATTGCTCAATTTTTTGACCGTGTTCATCTGTTCCTGTGAGAAAAAATACTTCTTCCCCTAAAAGTTGATGGTATTTTTTCAACATATCCCCGATCAAAGTCGTATAAGCGTGTCCTATATGCGGGACATCATTGACATAATAGATCGGCGTGGAGATAAACGTCTTCATTCTTTTCCTTCGGAAATTTTTAGGTTTTAAATTATAACAAAAACTTTATTGTTCAATCATTTGATCCTAAATCCCTAAAACAGATTCGATAATCCTAATTATTTTAGGCTTATTGGTCTGCAAACTTAACTCTAAAGCACTTTGAGAAGAAGCAAGTTTGTAATTCCAAATACTTTTTTTGTCCATCGCATTTAAAACGCTTGCTATGCTTTGAGGGTCAAAATCTAAGGCACTCTTCCCAATCCCTTTATCTGAAATCAAAGCTTTGATTTCAGGTGATGGGTAGGAAACCACGCACAATCGGGATTGGATATATTCAAAAAATTTATTGGGCAAAGCATTAATATTATTAAAGCCGTTTGGGGGCAAAGTAATAATACCAATATCAAAACGATTGCAAAAAGGAATGATATCCTCCATTGCTACAGGCGGTAAAAAATTCACATTGGGTAATTTTTTCGCTTCAGTTTGAAGACTCTCCAAAAAACCTTTTTGGTTGCTAAGCCCCATTATATTTAAACAAAATTTTGGATCCAATCTTTTAGCAATTTCAAGTAAATTCTCCGAATTTCTATCAAAACTTAAAAATCCGTGATAAATAATCTGAATCTTATGAGAGGTTTTAGAAGGCAAAAGAGGATAAAAAGGTGGGAGAGAGTAAAACGCTTCGCAAGAAATTCCAAACACTTCTTGATACTTTTTAGCGATTCTTTCATTCACACTGATTGCATAATCAACTTTTGGCAAATACTCTTCACATAAATGAGCAAAAAATACCCCAAAAGTTTCCATCCATAAAGCATCATTTTGGTATTCAAGCGGGTAATACTCCCGCAAATCAACCAAAATCTTAGTATTTGAATGCCTATGAACATACCGCGTTGCAAAAGGCAAGAGCGGAATATCTTCAACCACAATCAAATCAAGATCGGGCAAGTTCGCCAAAATTTCTGTAATGATCTTGCGATTAGAGGTATCAATCAATGCATCAAAATTTTTATTTCGGCAATGATTTAAAATCGCCTCATTCTCTTCTTTAGTGCGTTCTTTAGATGTTTTGGATGCTGGGAAAGAAAAACACTTGACGCCTTTTATTGTTGCACATTCTTTAGCAATACAAAAAATTTCATACTTTTCTTGCAACATTTGGACAAGTCGAAATGGTCTAGGACGCTTCATCACATCAAAATCACAAAGAATAGCTATTTTTCGTTTCACAATCATTTCCTTTTTGAAGCAAAAAAGCATACCCGCTTGGCAAAACACAAATAGACTTACTTTTCCCTCTCTTTTCTAAAATAATTTTGAAAGAATGTGCCAATCTTATTCTTTCCTTGTTGCAATAAGGGATTCCAAAACGATCAAAATAAATTCTGGCTCCTCTTTTTTCTTTGCAAAAACCATCTGATTCTATGCGCAAATTTTCCAACCCATAGACCTCGTGAAGCCGAACAAAAACACTCGAATTATTTTTACATTCATCTGAAATATTCGTATTATTATAGCCGCTCAAACATTTTCTATCCCCGCCTCCAATCGCTATAATATCTCCATCCATAGGTCTCCCATCATAATCAGTAGTGGGAGCAAAGCGTGGGGTATCCACATAAATACTGTAACTAATGAAAGTATATTTCCCACTCAAATGAAATTGTATCTGCCACATCGGATTTTTTTGTATCAAAGCATTGGGATTAATACTTCTAAATCGGCTTACAAGCGAATGAGTCTGCTTGATATGGGTATAAATCAAATTATCATTTAAAGCCAAATGACGGGTATAAGATATATGCTCAAGCAAAGAATTTGCAGCCATCAAAAGCGTTGCATCTGTTTTTGGAAAAGCAAAAAAAGCAAGAATGCTTGCCAATAATAAAACAACCATAATTTCAAGCAAACTAAACGCTGCCCTCATTTATTTATCTTGATAATATTATATGAACGGATATTTCTTCCCATATACTCTATCCCAATATCTCCTTTAGCGCCATTTGGAATCTTAATCAACCTCAATTCCTTGCCCTTATTAATACCATAAAATTGGAGTCGAAGCGCAAGTCTTTCATCTTTTGTATAAATAGCATTGATCCCGTATTTTTTTAATGCATTCGCAAGCTCTTTAACCACATAATAGCTAGAAGCAAAGTTATCTTTGGCACTAAAAAAATAACTCCATTTATTTCCAAACAAAAAAAGCGTTTCCAAAAGCAAAACCGCAAAGACTAGAAAAAATCTCATCTTATAGCGTGTTCGAAAACGAGGCAAACGAATCCTCATATCATTAAAAAAACTTTTAATCATAACAGGTAGCCCCACGACACTCATAGGAACAAAAATCTCAGAATCAATATTTTGGCGAATCGAAAGCAACAAAGCAAACATCAAACTTGTCACACTGATATAAGTCATCAAATTATTTTGATGTTTGGTAATGGCCCAATAAAGCGTGTAATTATAATAAACAAACAAAAAAGGAGAGAAAAGCATTGCCATTTCACCCAAAATATCTAAAAAATGACCCTGCGGCCTACCTCTGATATCCAAATCAAACAAATGCATATTGATAGCAAATCCGCACAAGCAATAAATAATTGTCTTTGGCATTTTATTTTTTATGGCATAAAATGTCACTGCCAAAAATAATACACTTGAACTGCTATCTGTAAAAATACTCACAAATAATAGAATATAGGGGATTTTTTTATATCTGATATTGATATAGCAAATCAAAAGCGAAACAAAAATAATCAAACCGCTTTTTACCAATAAAACCGCACTGAAGTTGATTCCAGGAAGCATTGCATAAACCAAAACAGCAAAAAGGCTATCAGTAGGCTTTTTAAGATAATTTCTACTGATGGCATAAACTAGAAGCATATTTAAAAAATGGATAACAACAAAAGGTCCTCTTAAGGCATAATCATTTTGTCCAAAAATCCCCGTACTCAGCCTGACCAAATCAAAAACAAAATTTTTTTCATAAAAAAACCCGTAAGCTTCCTTATAACTCACAGACATTTGGCTGATCATCAAAAATTGCAGACAAACACTGCAAAAAGCAATCACTAAAAAGAAAATATCAACAATATCAAAAGCACGTTTGGTTTGACTGTGCCTCTCTAGCCAAAATCTCAAATACAAAACAATCCGTTGAAGCGTTTCTGAACCCATCAAAAAATCTCGTTAAATTTATACCCACATTCCAAAAGCTTGAATCGAATTTGCTCCTTATGTTCTCTTCCTTTTGTCTCTAAAGCCATCGTTACACTCGCATCTCCATAATCTAAATTGGTACTCACTCGATCATAATCAATTTGAACAATATTTGCTCCCACTTGGGTCAAAATATCTGTGAGTTTCTGAAGACTGCCGGGTTTATCAATTAAAATCACTTTAAATTTCATCTTGCGATCTGATTTCAACAATCCTTTTTCAATGATCAGATTCAACATCGTTACATCAATGTTTCCCCCGCTAAGCACTACGCCGATTTTATCTGTCGGCTTGAGATCAATCTTTTTGTGCAAAAGAGCTGCAACAGACGCAGCCCCTGCACCTTCTACGACTAATTTTTGATTTTCGAGCAGATATAAAATGCCACTAGCTATTTCCTCATCATCGACTTCAAGAATATCACTCACTCCATCGCAAATATAGTGAAAATTTTTTTCATTCACATCTCTTACAGCTATTCCATCAGCAATTGTACGGACAAAATCTGTCTTTTGAATATTTCGTTGTTTGAAGCTCTCCCTCATTGCTGGAGCGCCCTTTGCTGTAACACCAATCACTTTAACATCAGGTTTCAACGCTTTATAAGCACTTGCAATACCTCCTATCAACCCTCCGCCTCCAATAGGGACTAAAATCATATTGAGTTCAGCCTCCTCTTCCATCATCTCAAGGGCAATACTTCCTTGACCTGCCATCACTTCATCATCAGCAAACGGATGGATAAACTGAAGCTTTTGTTCTTGAGATAACTTGAGTGCATAAGCATAGGCTTCATCATAATTATCGCCAGCCAAAATAACCTCTGCGCCCAATCTCTTTGTTGCAATGACCTTAAGCAACGGAGTGGCTTCAGGCATAACAATGACAGATCGAATATCAAAATAACCCGCAGAATAGGCCACGCCTTGAGCGTGATTTCCCGCAGATGAAGCAATGACACCCTTTTCACGATCCTGTTTGGACATACTTGCTATTTTATTGAATGCGCCACGTATCTTAAATGCACCTGTTCGCTGAAGATTTTCCTTTTTTAAATAAATCTGAGCGCCGACTTCTTGACTCAATCGAGGAGCAAAAGAAAGCGGGATAGCCTCAATAACGGACTCTATTCTTGAGCGAGCTTGTTTGATTTTTTCTAAAGGGATCATATTTTGCCTCCTACTAATCTTTGGTGTTCAATTTTAATGCATTTGTTTTCGACCACACTGATACTTTCGGATTCTAGCATATCTTTTGCTTCTTGATTTGAAATTCCTAACTGCATCCAAAAGATCTTTGGCAAAAATCCCGATATTAAAATTTCGCGTGCAATTTGAACACACGACTCGCTTTTTCGAAACACGACAACCCATATCTGGTTTCTCTTCATTTAAAGCCAAGCTAATCTCTCTATAAACTTTCTGCCCTAAAATCATTTCTTCTTTGGGATAAATTGGAACAATGCAATAATTTGCTTCCAAGAGATATTTTCCTACCTGATGGCTGTCTTTGGTTTCATTAGGACTCAAACCAATAATTGCAATTTTTTTGGTTTCTTCTAAGATTGATTTCATATCAAACATTTTTTATCCTTTTGATATCGCGCAAAAACACCGGAAGAGCAATTAAAACTCCTGAGATTAAAATCAAAATTATTCCAATCCCGCTCATCAAGTCTGGAAAACGATCTCCTAAAAATAATCCCAATAATACCCCCCAAACAATACGACTATAATCAATCGGCGCCACAATTCCAGCTGGTGCAAGCATATAAGCACGCGTTAAAAACTGCTGCCCAAATGTACCTGCCAATCCCATTGCTACAATATAAATCCATTCTAACCCACTTGGAGAACTCCAACCATTTGAGAGATGAGGGATATTGATAAAAATACCCACACCTCCAATCAAAGTCATCGTAATCCCAAAGGCAAATACAACGCTTTTTTCATCAAAATAATCTCTTAAACTTCTTAATGTGATAAATGCCAAAGCTGCACTCACGCCACTAAAAATTCCTGCAAATATATTTTTGGCTTCTAACCCTCCAACGCTTGGATTAGAAATACAGATTACCCCAATAAAACCAATAATTGTGGCAAATATTACCCCAATCTTGGGTCGCTCCTTTAAAAAAATAATTGAAAAAATTACCGTATAAATAGGGACACTTTGAGCAAATGCCGTAGCTGTTCCCAAAGGAATGGTAGCGATGTTATAAAACAAAGCAAGCATACTCAAACCCCCAATAACGGCACGAAATATTAACTTTCCCCATCCGCCTTTTTTCTTTCCTTTATTGTTCGGGGGAGAAACACTAAAAATTCCAAGTACAAAAATTACCATCACAAAAGATCGAAAAAAGATATTTTCCATCGGCGAAAGTTGGGGAGATAAAACCTTGACAAAAGCGTTCATCAAAGCAAAACTAAACGATGATGCCGCCATATAAAAAATCCCTAGACTGGTTTGGGAATATTTCATCACTATCCTTGAAAAAAACTATTCAAAGTATAAAACATTTTTTTATTTTTGAGCCTTAAAATTTTAGTCTATTTTTAAATATTTTGAAGAAAAAACTTAGCTAAAATTTCATCATATTTCATCAATATTTATAGCGGAAATAAAAATAAATGCTCAGGTAGAAGAAGCCTGGCATTTATTAAAAGGAAGATAATGCGAAGTTAAAGCAATGGGAGACATTGCTCTAACTAAAATCACGATTTACAAACTAAACAACCAAACTAAAGGAGACCCTCACCACAACCACACCTACTCTCCTTTAATTTTTAACGAAACAACTAAACAATTAAGAATTATTTTTTAAATTTATGTGGGTTACCTTCACCTCCTATATAGCAAATTTTACCATCAAGAATATCATAGGCTTGTCCAAATCCTTTGACAAACCTGCCGTTCCCAAAATGAAGAGCGACAAGATGAAAATCCATCATATTTCTGATTGTTTTAATGCCTCCGGCTCCGCCGGTATCTGCAACAAAGCTATCAAAAACTTTTTCAAATTCTTCACCGCGTGCAACAAAACTCACTTCTGTTTTATAACGCAAGCGTTTTCTTAAAATAACGGATTTTGCTTTGGATTCATCTTCAAGAAACATCACCTCAACATTTTTTGGATTTGCTTTTAAACTCTCATAATGTTCGCTCACTTCGCTGATATAAATATAATATTTTCCATTATTCTTCAAAAGAGGAGCATAAGAACAGACTACCTTGCCTGAAGGATGAAGACTTGAAATCACAACTGAACCAAAACCATCTATAAATGCTTCAATTTCTTTTTTTACAGAAGCAATATCAAGTGTTTTTGGAACACTTTGACAAAGCTCTATGATGGCATTTCTCAAACCCTCTTTCATATCAGAAACTTTTTGAGGGAATTCAACCCTGAAACTTTTACCATCATCATAACCAATGTCCATACCCATAGCATCAACGTTTAAAAGCTTGGTATTTTTCGGATCGGTAATCTGACCAAATTTTTTTAAAAGTCCTACTAATTCTGACTGATGATGGTCATTCATATGATTAATCACACTTTGGAATTCCATTTTTTCTCCTTCGGTTTTTAATGACCGATACTTTAACGTTTGTTTTTAAATTGAAGAATTATAAATCATCTTAACTTAAATAAATATAAAAAATAGTAATTATTATCATTTTATTAATTAAAAAATCTATTTTCGAATGCGCAAACTGTTTAAAACAACCAAAAAAGAGCTCGCACTCATACTGAGTGCAGCAATAAGAGGAATCACAAATCCCGCTATTGCCAAAGGAATCATCAATGCATTATAAATAATACTTAAAGCAATATTCTGTTTAATGATCTTGTAAGTTCTTTTGGAAATTTTAAACGCTTCTAAAAGTGTGGAAAGTTTATCATCAAGCACAACAACATCTGAAGAGGCAATGGCAATATCACTGCCCGCCCCCATAGAAATCCCTACATCACTTTTACCTAAAGCCAAAGTATCATTAATACCATCTCCAACCATTATCACGATTTCCCCTTTCTGATGGCAGTTATCCACAACCTGACCTTTTTCTTCAGGCTTTAAAGAAGCTTGATAATTTTCAATTCCAAGTTCTCTAGAAACCTTTTTTACAACCGCTTCCCTATCTCCGCTGAGTATCTCAATTCCCACTCCAAGCTTTTTTAATGCATCAATAAAATCTTTGGCTCCCTTTTTCAATTCATCCCGAAGTAAAAATACTGCCATCAACTCTCTTTCAATGGCGTATCCAAACACCATATTTTCATCAAGTCCATCGATTTTAGGAATTTTCACACCCTCTGAATGTAGATATTCCAAACTCCCGCCATATAGTCTTTTTCCTCCGCTAATCCCTTGAATCCCCCTTGCACAACTTTGAGAAAAATCATTGATTGAACAATCTGACTTCCCCAAAAATTTAGCGATACTTTGAGAAATAGGGTGTTTGCTTTGAGATACAAAAGCACTCAAAAGCTTTTTGTCAAATGCCTTAAATCCTAAAATATTAACAACACCGGGTTCTCCTGCACTCAGAGTGCCTGTTTTGTCCAAAAGAACCTTATGTGCCTTTGCCATACTTTCCAAAAAAGAGGCTTCTTTAAATACCAAGCCTTTTTTATAAGCCTCCCCAAGACCTACAACTGTAGCTATCGGAGTAGCCAAAGCAAGAGCACAGGGACACGAAATCACAATAACAGAAATTGCTATGATCAAAGAATGCTCAAACGAAGCACCTCCAAGATAATGCCAACCAAGAAAACTCAATGCACCTATACCTAAAACAGCTTTTGAAAAATGCTGCGAAAGCGAATTCGCAAGTGTTTGGATATGAGGCTTATGAGCAATACAATCTTCTAAAAGCCTTACTAAACGACTCATTAAAGAATCCTCAAATGGTTTAGAAACCCTGTAAATAAAACTTTTATCTGTATTTACATAACCCGAAAAAATTTCCTCTCCAGCTTGTACTTTCAGAGGCAACGATTCTCCATTTAAAGCCCTCGTATCTAAAAATACCTCTTCCCCTATTAAATATCCATCTAGTGCCAAAGATTCTCCAGGCAATACCTCAACAATATCTCCCACTTTTACCTCTTGAGGCATTTTAGCAATCCTTTGAGAATCTTCTAGGATAATCACGCTATTTGGTATTTTTGAATTGAGTTTGTCTAAAGCATCTCCAGCAGCTCTTTTGGATTTGATTTCTAAAAATTTTCCCGCAAACACAATGGTAATAATCATCGCCACTGATTCAAAATACGTTTCACCAATCCCGCTTAATGCTGCATAAACAGAATAAAAATAAGTCAAACTCGCCCCCACACATACCAGCAAATCCATCCCAACAAAACGATTTTTCAAACCATAATACGCCCCGACAAAAAAAACCTTGCCCGTATAAAACAACACCGGTGTGCTAAGAAAAAAAGAAACTAAGTTCAAAGCATTTTTCATCTCTTGGGTAATACCTAAAAAATACCCCGCATATTGGGCTACAGCTATCCACATAATATTCATCGTGCAAAAAATCGCTACAATGAGAGCAATATAATAACGCCTGCGTTCTTTTTTAGATTTGATTTCTTGAATCTTAGGATCATATGCATAGGCATCATAACCGATAGAACGAATGAGAGATATAATTTTTGAAGGAGTTATTTTTGAAGGATCAAAAGTAATTTTCACTCGATTGTTTGTATAATGAACGCTTGCATCATAAACACCCTCTTGGGCATTCAGAATTTTTTCATTGAGCCAAACACAAGCTGCACAATGAATGCCTTCCAAAATTAAAGAAATTCTAGAAAGTCCATCTTTTGTGTAAATATATTTTTTTGCAAAAGCAGGAGTATCAAAAGAAGTCAAATCTTCCCTTTGAGCTTTTTCCCCTACAGGCGCAAGCGTATTTTGTCCCAACTTGTCATAAAACCCATCAAAACCACTTTGTTTGAGCAAAAAATACACGCTTTCACATCCATTGCAACAAAAATACAAATCTTCTTCCCCGATCTTGGAATGCTTTAATGCGCTATCAGGATATTCTAAATGACAATGTGAGCAACGTTTCATTGAATTTTTCCGCTCAAATTTTGCGGTAAATCCCTAGAATATACCTTAATGCTATGCGTATTTGCTCTCTGATAAATCTCCTTAACCTCTTTGGTGTTGTCTGTTTGGAGTGCGGAATTATGCGTAAATAAAGGCGGTAGAACCTTCAAGCTTGATTTTGTATTTATACGAGCTCTACATAACATCAAACTTGCCCCTTTATCAAGACGGGGATGTATAAACCGCATCACTTCAGCATTAAATCCCACTGCTTTCAAAGTATAAAAAACCCGATGAGACTCCTTAGCATCGTAACAAAATATAAAGCTTCCATTGGGTTTTAAAACTCTTTTTACCTGCTTGCAAAGTTTTTCAAAAGGTAAAAATTCTTCATTTCTAGCCATCTGAATCCGAGGATTTTTTGGCGCCACTACACCAGCTCTATAAAATGGAGGATTAGATATTACAACATCAAATTTTTCAGAAGTTTTATATTGCAAAAAATCCTCACAAATAACTCTTGCTTCTACCCCTGCACTTTTTGCATTGATTTGAGATAAACTAGCACTCGCCTCATCAGCTTCCACCATCACAAGGCTAGCCCCACTTTCTTTCGCACAAAGCAATCCAATAACCCCGCTTCCTGATCCTATCTCCAAAATACAAAAAGATTTTTTCAAAAAACCTCTAGCAAAATCATACAAAAACAAACTGTCACTATTGTAGCAATACCCATCGTGGAGCTGATAAATTTTCAGCATCTTTTTATCCATAACAATGCATCATTTTCCAATTTTTGAGTATAAAGAAGTTCCCCTCCCCATTCAAAACCCGCTGAATGCACACCCATTTTTAAGGTCGGGGAAAAATGCACCAAAACCATATCTATTTGCGAATTTAAACTTTTAAAAAGCCTCCAACCGCCCTCAATAATATTAAAACCAGATTCCAATCCCAAATCCGATATGCTATGGCATATTTTTACTTCACGATCAGGAACACTAAAAAGTGGGATATCAAGATCAAACTCAGATTGAGAGGTTAAAATCCGCACATTAGGCGCCTTTTTTCCATAATCTTTTAGTGCATATCTTGAATCCAAAGTCGGTCTGTCCTCTCTAAGCGTTGCTCCAGAAACTATCAATGCATTTGCTACACTGCGTTGATTGTGAGTGAATTCCCTAGAACTCAATCCTGAAATGATCCCGCTTTTGTAATCCCCATTAAGACGTTGAGCAATTTTAAAAAGATTAAAACGCCCATTTTCTTTCTGGCACAAAAAAGGATAAAGCATTGCATTGCATTCCTTTTCTAAAATCCCTAGTCTCACTTCAATACCAGCATTTAAAAGCCTTTTAGCACCTCCAAATGCCTCCGCCTGTCTCTCCATAGCACCCACGATGACTCTTTTGGGTCTGATAATTTCTAAAAGTTCTGCACACGGAGGCGTTTTTCCATAATGATTGCACGGCTCAAGCGTAACATAAAGACTACAATCTTTAAAAATACCCCGATGATTTTTCGCCAAAAAATAATGAATATCATTTGAAGTTTTGGCGGGACAAACTTGATTGCTCAATTTTTCATAGGCGACTTTTAAGGCATTCACTTCAGCGTGAGCCGTACCGCTTTTGGTATGAGCACAAACTGAAAGCACTTCGGTATTTTTTTCGACTACCATTGCACCTACAGCAGGATTAGGAAGCGTAAGAGTCTGATATTTCCAAGCTTCTTCAAGGCATATTGACATCAACCGTTCATCACCAAACATTCATCTCCTTCGATAAAATAATTTTATCATAAACTCCCCTATGGATTGCAGAGGTTTGGATTTTTGAATTCAAAAAAGAAAAATAAACTTTTTACATTTTTGAATCGTGATATAATACCGCCTTTAAAATTTCTTCACGTGGTTATTCAGCAAATTCCCACTCGAATTATCAATTATGACAAATTTAAAATCTGAGAGGAAGATAAATGCATTATCGATTGATCCGAACAAAAAACGATATGCTCTCCGGAGCAGTCGTAGCCGTTGCCCTCATCCCTGAAGCCATCGGATTTGCTCTTGTGGCAAATTTTGATCCCATCATAGGGCTTTATACGGCTTTTATTTTGGGACTTATCACAGCTATTCTTGGTGGTAAGCCTGGAATGATTAGCGGGGCTGCAGGCTCTATGGTTGTTGTTATAGCAAGCCTTTCGCTCAGCCACGGGTTGCAATATGTCTTGTGGGCAAGCATTTTAGCAGGTATTTTTCAAATCCTCATCGGTATTTTTCGACTGGGTAAATTCATCCGTTTTGTCCCCCAACCCGCAATTTTTGGATTTGTAAATGGATTAGCCATCATCATTGCAATGAGTCAATTGCAGTTTTTTAAAGGAGAAGGCATATCTATGTATGTGCTAGTTGGAATTACAATGGCAATAATGTTTATTCTTCCACGCTTCAGCAAAATCATTCCAGCAGGATTGGTTGCAATTGTCGGGTTGGGATTGATTTCTTATTTTTTACATTTAGATACTAAAAGTGTTGCAGATTTAGGGAATATGAGTGGCACACTCCCGCATTTTGGAATCCCGCAAGCTCCACTTAATTGGGAAACCCTTAAAATCATCTTGCCCTATTCGATTATTTTGGCATTAGTCGGATTGATTGAAGCGCTATTGACACTCTCAGTCCTTGATGAACTTGGAGGCAAACGAGGAAACAGCAATCAAGAATGCATTGCACAAGGTATAGGGAATACAACTTGCGGGTTTTTTGGCGCGATGGCAGGATGTGCAATGATCGGTCAAAGCATTATCAATTCTACTTCTGGGGGAACAACCAAGCTTTCCTCAATTACAGCAGCAATTTTACTGATTGTCTTTGTAGTCAGCATTCCTGGAATTATTGGCAAAATTCCTATTGGTGTTTTGGTAGGAATTATGTTTATGGTCTCAATCAAAACTTTTGAATGGGCAAGCCTCTCTAGGTTAAAAACAATGGGCAAACCTGATGCTTTTGTGCTTATTGCCGTCACCATCATCACTATTTTTGCCGATTTGGCTATTGCTGTGATTATCGGGGTCATTATTTCTGCACTTGTGTTTGCTTATCAAAACGCAAAAATCAGATCTGTGTGTAAGATTCAAGAAGATGGGACAAAAGTATATGAGCTTGAAGGTCCTCTATTTTTTGGCTCAAGCACAGGTTTTGCAAATGATCTTTTTGACCCTAAAAATGACCCTCAAAACGTCGTGATTGATTTTGGTAAAACTAGAGTAATGGATAGCAGCGGGGTTGAAGCGATTGATAAAGTCGCAAAAAAATACATTTTAGAAGGCAAAAAACTTAAGCTTCGCCATTTAAGCCAAGATTGTAAAAAAACCTTGCATTTAGCGCAAAAATACTGCACTTATGAACTTGATGACCCTGATTATAAAGTCGCTCTAGACTGAATACATCTAGAGCATTCTAAAACACTATCAAATTCAGTGAGTAAAAAAAGGAAGATATAAAAATCCGTTAATAACCAAAGCATTGACTAGATCGATAAAAAATGCCCCTACCAAAGGCACGACAATAAAAGCTACGTGAGAATACCCATAATGATTGGTGATAGTCTGCATATTTACCATAGCTGTAGGCGTCGCTCCAAGCCCAAATCCGCAATGTCCGGCTGCAAAAACAGCTGCATCATAATCTTTGCCACAAAATCTAAAAGTTACAAACACCGCATAAAGAACCATTACAATCACTTGACATACCAAAATTACCACCATTGGTAATGCCAAAGCCACAAGTTCCCAAAGATTGATAGTCATCAATGCAAATGCTAAAAATAAAGACAAACTCACATTCCCAAGCACAGCAACCTCACGATCAAAAACCTTATGAATATTGAGAGCAGAAAGCATATTTCTTAGAATAACCCCCACGAAAAGACACCAAACAAAAGTTGGCAATGTAAAACTCGAATAATTTTTGACCCATTCAGAAATAGTTGTCCCTAAAAGCAATGCGACTGCAATCAATGCTAAAGACTCCACAAAACTCGAAGCTGTTATTAAGCGTTCTTTTTTAGGCGACTCAAATCCAACTGGATGGACGTCTTCTTTCCCATCAGCTTCAGAATTTCCAGGAGTCTTTAAATGATATCTTTTAATCAAATATCTTGCTACTGGTCCGCCAATAATTCCTCCGCTGATAAGTCCAAAAGTCGCGCACGCCATTGCCACCTCCATTGCCGGAGAAAAATTGTAAGGAGCTGCTTTAAATACCTCTGCCCAAGCTGCTCCGGTTCCGTGACCTCCGCTCATTGTGATAGAGCCTCCAAGCATTCCCATCAAAGGATTCACACCCATTGCTTCAGCCACTGCCACGCCAATGATGTTTTGCAAAAATAAAAGCCCTACAACAATAACTAAAAATACCGCCAACATCCTGCCACCTTTTTTTAAAGAAGCAAAATCAGCGCTCAGGCCAATAGAGGTGAAAAATGCCAACATCAACGGATCTTTTAGAGAAGAATCAAATTTTAATTCAAAATGACAAAACTTATAAAAAACCAATACAAGAAGTGCTGCCACAACGCCCCCAACCACAGGTTCAGGAATGTCATAATCGCGCAAAAACTTGACCTTTTTAATAATCAAGCGTCCTAAAAGCAACACTGCTACCATACATACTAAAGTCGCATAAACATTAAAATTCATTATCTGCATTATTTTTCCTTCTTCACCATAAACTAAAATTGATCTTAATTCTATGAAACTTTAGCTTAAACTACATAAAATTTTCTTTCAAATAAAAAGTTACTTAGATTCAAGCATTTTAATCTTATAATTACAAAAATTATTCAATATTCAGGAGTTAATATTATGAATACAGTCTTACAAATAGGAGCAGGTGGCGTAGGCGGAGTTGTTTCCCATAAGCTTGCAATGAATCGAGAGGTCTTTGCAAAAATTATTTTAGCAAGTAGAACACTTAAAAAATGCCAAGAAATTGCTCAAAGCGTTCATTCAAAGGGTTATGGAGATATTATCTGTGAAAGTGTGGATGCAGACAATGTTGCAGCACTGATTGAGTTGATCAACCGATACAAACCCAAGGTCGTCATCAATGTTGCCCTACCTTATCAAGATCTCACCATTATGGAAGCCTGTCTTCAGACTAAAACCCACTACCTTGATACTGCCAATTATGAACACCCTGACACAGCAAAATTTCAATACAAAGAACAATGGGCGTTTGGGAAATCCTACAAAGAAGCCGGAATTTTTGGTCTTTTGGGGTCGGGTTTTGATCCGGGTGTGACTAATGTATTTTGTGCCTACGCTCAAAAACATTATTTTGATGAAATCTACTCGATTGATATTTTAGACTGTAACGCAGGGGATCACGGCTACCCTTTTGCAACAAACTTTAATCCTGAAATCAATCTCAGAGAAGTTAGCTCCAAAGGTAGATACTGGGAAAATGGCAAGTGGATAGAAACCGAACCAATGGAAATTATGCAAGTATGGGCATATCCTGAAATTGGGGAAAAAGATTCTTACTTGCTTTATCACGAAGAACTTGAATCGTTAGTAAAAAACATCAAAGGTCTGCGTCGCATCCGATTTTTTATGACATTTTCACAAAATTATCTGAACCATATGCGATGCCTTGAAAATGTTGGGATGCTTAGAATTGATGAAGTAGAGCATAATGGAACAAAAATTATCCCCATTCAATTCCTTAAAACACTTTTACCCGACCCTGCAAGTCTTGCAGGCAGAACAAAAGGCAAAACCAACATAGGTTGCTATATTCAAGGAACTAAAAACGGGCAAGAAAAAACGATATATATATATAATGTATGCGATCACGAAAAATGCTATCAAGAAGTCAATTCTCAAGCTATCAGCTACACCACAGGCGTACCTGCGATGATAGGCGCAAAGCTTATCTGTGAAGACAAATGGGGAATCAATTCTATAGGTTCGGGAGTTTTTAATATGGAAGAACTTGATCCCGATCCTTTTATGGAAGAATTAAATAAACAAGGATTACCTTGGAAAGTTATCGAGAGATAAAATCCCTTTTTGGGCTTTCTTTAAGTCTCTTTAATAGTGATACAAGCTCAAGAGACATCTAAACATAAAAATATTCAATTCTACTTTTAGCAATAAATATAATCTTTTGTCAATGGTAAATCGTTATTCACACTATTTGTCAAAAGTAACTGAAACAAATCTACACTACCAACTCTAAATGCAGAGGCACAACTATTCAAATAAAGACCCCACATACGAATAAATCTTTTGTCATCCCTATATTTTTGAGGAATTTTGTCCATATTGCGATTAAAATTCTCATACCATATATCAAGGGTCTTAGCATAATGAATTCGCAAGCTTTCAGCCGTCAAAAGATGAAAATCTGATTCACACATAATCGAAATCACTTCTCTTAAAGAAGGCAAATAGCCACCAGGAAAAATATATTTATCTATCCACGCATTTGTATCGCCTTCAAAACAACACATAATTGAATGCAACAAAAACATCCCCCCAGGCTTGAGAACCTCTTTTACCTTTTTAAAATAAAGCGGGATATTTGCCTTTCCAACGTGCTCAAACATCCCTACACTTACCACTTTATCGAATTGATATTGTTTGCCATCTAAATCCTGATAGTTTAACAGCTTGATACTTACCTTATCTTCAAGTTTTGCTTCTTTAACCCGCTGTGTGGCAGCCTTATACTGCTCCTCACTGATAGTTACACCTGTCACATTCACCCCATAAGTCTGAGCCGCACGTATAGACAACCATCCCCAACCACAACCGATATCTAAAAGTTTTTCACCACTTTTCAAATCAAGTTTTTTAAGAGTATGATCAAGCTTTTGAATTTGGGCTTGATAGAGAGAATCTTGAGGGGTCTTGAAATAAGCACACGAATAACTCCAAGTCTCATCAAGCCAAATAGAATAAAAATCATTTCCCAAATCGTAATGGCTTGAAATATTCGACTTCTCCTTTGCACTACTTTGCATCGGCGTAGCATTATCGTGCTTATGCAAATCTTCGTAATTAGTATGTAGATACAATACTCTAGCGACCTCATCCATAGAACCTTCAATGTCAATTACCTCATCCATATAAGCTTCTGCAATTGTTAAAGACATATCTTTTTTCAAATCACTCAATTTCAAGGGACGATTGATTTTGATAGTAAATTTAGGGGGATTTGACCCATTTTGGTAAGTATCTCCATCCCAAAATTTCACCATATAATCTCCGATTTTCCATTTTTTCAATGCAAGTTTTAATAATAGCTTCGAAAACATCTAGCACCTTTTTGACAAATTTGTACTAATTATAACACTTTGGTTTTAAAATATTTTAAAAATTTACTTGAAAATATCACGTTTTGTCTAGATTCATAAAGACATTTTAGATAGAATTTTGACCTGATTAACTGCCAAAACATCATCTGGCAAACTAGGGATCTGAATGAATATTGATATCCGAACAAAATTTCTGAATTTTTTCAAGTCCAAAGGACATCAAATCTATGAAAGTATGCCCTTAGTCCCGAATGACCCAAGCCTACTTTTTACAAACGCAGGAATGGTGCAATTCAAAGATATTTTTACAGGTAAGATTCCTGCTCCGATTGTAAAAAAAGCCACATCATCCCAACTTTGTATCCGTGCTGGGGGCAAGCATAATGACCTTGAAAATGTCGGTTACACTGCTAGGCACCACACTCTTTTTGAAATGCTGGGTAACTTTTCTTTTGGGGATTATTTCAAAAAAGAAGCAATTGCTTATGCGTGGGAATTTGTGACCAAAGAGCTTGGATTTCCAAAAAATTCACTTTATGTAAGCATCCACGAAAAAGATGATGAAGCTTTTGAAATTTGGTGTAATTACATTGAACCTGATAGAATCAAAAGAATGGGCGACAAAGATAACTTCTGGCAGATGGGAGACACAGGACCTTGCGGACCTTGTAGCGAAATATTTGTGGATCAAGGCGAGGAATTCTTTCATTCCAAGGAAGATTATTTCGGCGGCGAAGGCGATAGGTTTTTAGAAATTTGGAATCTTGTTTTTATGCAATATGAACGGAATGCTGATGGCTCACTCTCTCCTTTGCCCAAACCAAGCATTGATACAGGAATGGGTTTAGAAAGAGTGCAAGCGTTGCTAGAGGGTAAAAGAAATAATTTTGATTCTTCTATCTTTATGCCCCTAATAGAAGAAGTCTCTAAAATTACTCAAAAGCCTTATACTTATGATAGCGGGGCAAGTTTTCGCGTCATTGCTGACCACGCAAGGGCAGTGGCTTTTTTATTGGCACAAGGCGTAAATTTTGATAAAGAAGGCAGAGGTTATGTGCTTAGAAGAATTTTAAGACGCGCCATTCGTCACGGGTATTTACTGGGAATGAATGAACCTTTTTTATATAAAATTGTTCAAAAAGTCTGTGAGCAAATGGGTGCGCATTATCCCTATCTCATTGAGAAAAAAATAACCTTGATGGAACAATGTCGAGCTGAAGAAGAAAGATTTTTTCAAACCTTAGAATCAGGGATGGAGATGTTTAAAAAAGAACTTCTGTCTCTAAAAAAAGGAGTGCCTTTTAGTGGTCAAACAGCCTTTAAGCTTTATGATACTTATGGCTTCCCCTTAGATCTCACTCAAGATATGCTTAGAGATCAAGGGATAGCAATTGATATGGAGGCATTTCAAACTTGTATGCAAGAGCAAAAAGTTCGTGCTAAAGCCTCTTGGAAAGGAAGTGGGGATGAGATTAAAAGCGGGGATTTCTTAGAAATATTAAACACATTTGGAGAAAATACATTCAATGGCTATGAGTACAATGCTTTCACAAGCAAGGTTATTGCTCTACTAGATAGTTCTTATCAAAAGGTTGAGAGTCTATCTGAAGAAGGCTTTATAGTTTTTGACACCACGCCATTGTATCCAGAATCCGGAGGCGCTATAGGTGATAGCGGGGAATTGTATCAAGGGGAGAGAAAAATCGCTGAAGTGATAGATACAAAAAAATATTTCGGGCTCAATATTTCTCTCATTCACCCTTTTGAGACCATCAAAGTCGGCGACATTTTAAAAATACTGGTTAATCCCAATCGCATTGAAACCATCAAACACCATAGCGCCACTCACCTGTTGCATTCAGTTTTAAGAAAAATTTTAGGAACACACATTGCACAAGCTGGAAGCCTTGTAGAACCTACACGCCTAAGGTTTGACTTCTCTCACCCCAAAGCCTTAAGTCAAAAAGAAATCCAAACCATCGAAGAAGAAGTCAATGCCATCATATTAAAAAATATTCCTGCTACCATCACACATTTACCTATCCAAGAAGCCAAAGAAAAAGGTGCAATGGCACTTTTTGGGGAAAAATACGGTGACATTGTGCGAGTGGTAAATTTTGCAGACGAATCCTGCGAACTTTGCGGGGGAATTCACGTGGAAAATACCGGACTTATCGGAAGTTTTTACATCACTAAAGAATCTGGGGTAAGCAGTGGCGTACGTAGAATTGAAGCAGTATGTGGAAGAGCTGCTTATGAATACGGCAAAAATGCTCTTGAAACCCTTTTTCAAACCAAAGAACTACTCAAAAATCAAGACATTGCATCAGGGATTTCAAAACTCAAAAGTCAAATCAAAGAACTCAAAGATAAGCTTTCAAAAACCACTTCAAGCAGTGATCTAAAAGTAAATCAAACCCTTAAAGATATCACAATCATTATCCAAAAAATAGATACAAACAATATCAAAGAAATCATCGATAATGCCAAAAATAAGTATGAGAAAATCGCTATCTTACTGATCTGTGAAGACAATCAAAACCTCTATTTGGCGTGCGGGGTTAAAAATGCCCCAATCCAAGCAAATGGGTGGATTAAAGAAGTCGCGAAAATAGTTGAAGGTGGGGGTGGGGGACGAAGCGATTTTGCCACTGCCGGAGGCAAAAATCCCTCAAAAATCCCTCAAGCACTGGAATTTGCACAAAACTTTGTCCAGAAAAAGATTGAGGAGAATTTTTGATTATTTTAGCATCTGCTTCTCCTGTCCGAGCAAGACTATTGGAAAAATTCGGGATTAAATTTACCCAAAAACCTCTAAATTTTGATGAAGACTCCATTCAAGCAACTGATCCTAAAGAATTTGTCTTCCAAGCAACAATAGGAAAGTTTAAAAATGCATTGGAAAATTTTGGACTCCAAGAACCTGTTTTGGCTGCAGATACTGTAGTCAGTGTGTCAGGGGTATTACAGCGAAAAGCACAAAACAAACTCGAAGCCGAATCGTTTTTACAATCACAAAGCAATCACGCAATTGAAATCTTTACTTGTATGATGTACCAATCTTCCAAACTTGAATTTATAGACATCTCATCGACTAAATATCAATTTAGTGCTTTTAACCCAAAGAATTTAAACGATTATTTAGATTCTCAAGAATGGATTGGCAAAGCAGGTTGTGTGATGGTTGAAGGATTTCACAAAAGTTACATAAAATCCCAAATTGGTCTTGAAAGCACCGCTATGGGACTTTCTGTGGAAAAAATTTTACCTTTTTTAGAGATAATATGAACACAAGCATTTTGATTGTAATGCTGATTGTTTCAATTATGATAGGCTTTCTTGGACTTGTGGCTTTTCTATGGGGGCTAAAAACAGGACAATTTGATGATGAAAAAAAAATGATGCAAGGGGTTTTATTTGATGGTATTGATGATTTAAACGAAGCGGCAAAAAAAGAAGAAAAACAAAAGAATATCCAAAGGAGCAAAGATGAACAAAATCTATGACGTAGCTATTATCGGGGCAGGTCCTGGAGGAATAGCATCTGCCATCGAAAGCGTTACCATCGGCATTGAAAAAACTATCCTGTTTGAAAAAGGGGAAGAGCATTCCACTACTATCAGAAAATTCTATAAAGACAACAAGCGCGTTGATAAAGATTATAAGGGTCAAAAAGTTGAACTTAACGGGAATATTTTCTTTGATGATGGCACCAAAGAAAGCACTTTAGAACTATTTGATGAAATCCTAAAAAACCACAACATACACACCTGCTTCAAAACAGAAATTGAATCCATTAAAAAATCTGAAGACATCTTTACACTTACCACAACTGATAATCAAATCTATCAGGCCAAATACATCATCGTCTCCATCGGAAAAATGGGACAACCCAATAAGCCTTCCTACAAAATCCCCATCACATTATTAAAAAAAGTCAATTACAATATCAACGATTGTAAAGAGGATGAAAAAATTCTTGTTGTTGGAGGCGGGAATTCAGCAGTAGAATATGCGTGTTATTTAGCCACTGTTGGAGACACGACCCTTAATTACAGGCGAAACGAATTCACACGTATCAATGACTCAAATGCCCATAATCTGAAGGAAGTCATTCAAAATAAACAACTTAAAACAAAATTTGGTATTGACATCACAGGACTTGAAGATTTCGAAGGAAAAATTAAAGTGCTTTTTACAGATGGAAGCACTGATATTTTTGACAGAATTGTTTATGCCATTGGGGGTTTGGCACCTGTTGATTTTCTCAAAAAATGTCATATAAAACTAGATGAAAACAATATTCCTATCATTACAGATAAACTTGAAAGTTCTGTAAAAAATTTATTCGTAGCCGGAGATATTCTATTTAAATCCGGAGGCTCAATTGCAACAGCTTTAAATCACGGACATGAGATTGTTAAAGAAATTAAAAATAGAATGAAAAACTCTTAAAAATGCATTGATTTTAGATCAATGCAAATCCGTTCCCTTTGTCTCTTTCCCAAAAGGAATCAAAATGATGATAGCAATGGCAACAACGACCATTATTACAGACATAACAACTGCATAATTATTTCCCATTGACTCTGCTGTTTTGGTCTGTATGGGAGCATTTACCGAAGCAATAAGATTTCCTAACTGATAAACCAATCCCGGAAGGGTAGAGCGAGTATGAGAAGGAACATTTTCATTCAAATAAGTCGGAATAACGCCCCAAGCCCCCTGCACCATAATCTGCATAATACAAGCCCCAATTGTAAGAGAAATAACTGTATCCCCATATGCCCACAGATAGGTCGCAGGAATCACTAAAAAACAAGCAATCAAGATTGCTTTTTTTCGCCCTATTTTTTCTGACAAGCTTCCAAAGAAAATACCTCCTAATATTGCAGCTATGTTATAAGCAATCGCAATATTTCCGATCGTCTTTGTATCAAAATGTTTTTCTTCTTTCAAAAAAGTCGGGTACAAATCTTGAGAACCGTGACTCAAAAAATTAAAAACTACCATCAAAACAACCAAATAAATAACAAGTTTATAATGCGTTTTGATACTGCCTAAAAAATCAAATTTCTTGTTTTGGTTTTTGTTTGCTCTCCATACAGGGGATTCTTCAACAAGAAAATAAATATAAGGAATAAGCAAAATAGGAATTGCCCCTACAAAAAACATTCCTCTCCAACCCAAATACTCAAAAAAATACCCATATACCACGCCTGCAATCAAATATCCAAAAGGATACCCAGCTTGAAAAACTCCAGATATAAATCCTCTAGCTTTATCAGGGACACTCTCCATCGCCAATGATGAGGAAACGCCCCAAACCCCTCCCATCGCAATCCCATACAATGCCCGAAGCACAAAGAAAATAGTTAAATTCGGGGTAAAACCACTTAAAATTTCAATGATTGAAAATACTAAAATATTAATCATTAAAACAGGTTTTCTACCGTGTGATTCTGCATATTTTCCAAACAAATAAGCTCCCAAAGATCGAAAAACAAGTGTTAAAACCAAAGCATAACTTACAAGCGAAATCTCTACGTTAAAATCTTTGGCAACATAGCTTAAAACAAATACTAGAATAAAAAAATCAAACGCATCTAATGTCCAAGCGCCAAAACAGGCAGAAGCAGTAAAAAACTGTTTTCTATTCCAACCAAACATAATCAAATCTCCTTTAAGTTTTAAGCTGTTTCCCTTTATGATATTCTAAAATATCCTAAAAATCAAAAAAAATATTTTTTATTTTACTTCAACTAAAATCAAGCATATTTTTCAATTTTTAATCAATAATTTTTCAATTTATTGTCAATTTATAGCCTAAAAAAGTAAATAATTATTTTTTATTTTGGTTAATATAATCAAATTTATATTTGAAATGATTAAAATTATTTTTAAGTTTGATTTAATTTATTAAATACCATCATATTAGCCATATTCACAACAAAGGAGATAGAATGAAAAAAATCACAACAACCAAAGGCAAAAATTTTAGTTTCACACCATCTAAATATTCCCCTCGCCTTCTTGATGTATGTTTAAATGAAAACATTATTTTTGAATTCTTAAAAGTAATGGAAATCTACCCGATTCAAGCACTCGAATACAAATCTTTTCTAAGATTTCGTGCTGCCCAAATCCTGAACGATTTATGCGATCAAAAATTAAAACAAGCCATTCAAGACTGCCTCTCTGACAGACAGACAGGAGCCTTATTGGTAAATCCTGAAGGGATTAACAAAGTAGAACAAGCTGATGATATGGTCAAAATCGCTACAGCTTTTGTGCATCTTGTGGGTAGATCAAATTTTGACTCAATGAGTGGTCAATTTTACGCCAGATGGGCAGTAGTTAACACAGACAATTCCGACAGTTACCTCAGAAAACCTCATAAACCTTTAGAGCTTCATAACGACGGAACATATGTCGATGAAATAACAGACTATGTGTTGATGTATAAAATTGATGAACAAAATATGGTTGGAGGAAATTCTACACTTTTGCACTTGGATGATTGGGAAGAATTGGAGAAATTTTTTAACCACCATTTAGCCAAAAGAACAATGAAATGGCAATCACCCCCTAGCAAAAATGTCCCCAAAACTATTTTCCACCCCGTTTTTGAGACTGATACCCAAGGAAGACCCGTTATGCTTTATATTGATCAATTTGTTCAACCAAAAGATTATGAAGAGGGCATTTATTTAGCTGATATGGGAGAAAGTCTTGAGAATAGCAAGGCAAAACTTTCTTTTCCTGTTCCCATAGGAAGCTTTTTATTGATAAATAATCTTTTTTGGCTCCATGGTAGAGAAAAATTTGAACCCCATCCAAACCTCAGAAGAGAACTAATGAGGCAAAGAGGTTATTTCAATTTTGCCACCAATCCATTTAAGTCTGCTACTAGAAGTTAAAGGAATTTAAAATGTATGATTTTATCATTGTCGGAGGGGGTATCATAGGCGTTTCTACAGCTATGCAGCTTTTAGAAAAATATCCTAGATTAAAAGTTGCTCTATTGGAAAAAGAAGACGCTTTAGCCCGACACCAAACCGGTCATAACAGTGGCGTCATTCACGCCGGAGTTTATTATACGCCTGGAAGTCTGAAGGCTCAATTTTGTTTTGAGGGTAACAGATTGATCAAAGAATTCTGTACTCAAAATCAAATCAAATTTGATGTTTGTGGCAAAATACTTGTCGCTACCACTGAACTTGAAATGCAGCGAATGAAAGCCTTGTGGGATAGAACTCAAGCCAACGGACTAGAAAGATACTGGCTAGATGAAAAAGAACTAAAGGAAAAAGAATCAAAGATCACAGGTCTTGGAGGCATATTTTTCCCCGCTAGTGGCATTACAAATTATTCTGAGGTTGCTTATGCAATGGCAAAAATTTTTCAAAATAATGGCGGACAAATCTTTTATAAAAGTGAAGTCGTTCAGATTGCAGAAAACTCTTCAGGAGTAACCCTTCATACCCGTTCTGAAAAATTTGAAACAAAATATATGATCTCATGCGCAGGGTTATATTCTGATAAAATCGTTTCAATGATAGGGGCAAAAAGAGATTTTGTGATCTGCCCTTTCAGGGGAGAATATTACCAACTTGCAGACTCCTGCAATGATATTGTGCAACATTTGATTTATCCGATACCAGAACCTGACGTACCATTTTTGGGCGTCCATCTGACAAAAATGATTGATGGGTATGTTACGGTTGGACCCAACGCAGTTTTAGCTTTCAAGCGCGAAGGGTATAAAAAAACGGATATAAATTTCAAAGATCTGTTTGAAATGCTCACACATAAAGGAATTTTAAAAGTCATCAAAAAAAATTTTACAACCGGTGTGCGTGAAATGAAAAACTCCTTTTTTAAAAAAGGTTATTTGCATTTGATTCAAAAATACTGTCCGCAACTCCAAACCCAAGATTTATTTCCCTATCCTGCAGGTGTAAGAGCCCAAGCTGTAAGTAATGAGGGAGAGTTAATTGAGGATTTTCTGTTTGTTTGCACACAAAGAACCATCAATGTTTGCAACGCGCCATCTCCTGCAGCAACCTCAAGTATTCCGATTGGGAGATATATTTTAAAAAAAGCAGAAGAAATACTTAAAAACAATGATTAAAAACCAAAATAAAGATCAAGCAAACACAGCCTTTATCTCAATCTAAACAAAGATTTAAAACATCTTGAATCCTAACAACAACCATTATTACTCTAATCTTATGAGCATAAACTAAGAGCTCATAAGTCAAATGAAAAATTATTTGGCTTATATGCTGCTGTTTAAATACGACAATCAAAAGCTATTGACTATTCTTAAATTTATAATAAACACGATATGTGTTTATTATAGTAACATTTCAATTATTTTATATATTTATTTATGATAAACACATATCGTGTTTGTTTTAAATTTGATAAAGTTCTTCTCGATGATGAAAATAACTCTATAAAGGATAAAAAATGCCAAACACATCATTTCACCAAGAAACTTTAGCAATTCATAAAGGCTATACCAAAGATTTTCAACAAACAATGAGCGTACCTATTTACCAAACTACTGCCTATGCGTTTGAAAATTCCGATCAGGCCGGAGCGCGTTTTGCACTCCAAGAACTCGGGAACATATATTCCCGATTGACTAACCCAACCAACGATGTTCTTGAAAAGCGTCTCGCTTCTTTAGAAGGTGGGGCAAGCGGGCTTGTTACATCAAGCGGAAGTGCTGCGATCTTTTATGCAATTACCAACCTCGCGAGTTCTGGTGATAATATCGCCGTAGCAGACAAAATTTATGGTGGTTCAGCTAATTTATTTCTTCATACGCTAAAAAATTTTGGGATAGAAGCAAGGGTTTTCTCCATTGATAATCCTGACACTTTAGAACCTCTGATTGATTCTAAAACTAAAGCGATTTTTTTTGAAAGCTTAAGTAATCCTCAAATTGCCATCGCTCCTATAGAAAAAATTACTGCAATTGCCAAAAAATATAGCATTGTCACAATCTGTGATAATACCGTCGCCACTCCGATACTTTTCAATCCAATAAAATGGGGTGTAGATGTTGTAGTACATAGCCTGAGCAAATACGCCAGTGGTCAAGGAAGTACAATATCGGGCGGAATTATTGATAGAGAAGGGCTTAATGACCTCATCAAAGAAAATCCACGATACCCTCAATTTAATACACCCGATCCTAGTTATCACGGATTGATCTATGCTGATGTTCCGCTTCCTATCTTCAACCTCAGAATTCGAACAGCTCTATTACGCGATATCGGGGCGACATTAAGCCCATTCAATGCGTGGTTGGTTTTACAAGGACTTGAAACACTTAAGGTTCGCATTTATGAACATAGTGCCAATGCACTCAAAATTGCAAAATTCCTCTCATCCCATCAAGAAGTCTTGTCTGTTAATTATCCAGGATTGCCAAATAATGCCTATCACGAATTGTCCAAAAAATATTTCAAAGAAGGATTGTGTAGCGGTCTTGTAAGTTTTGAAATTCGAGGGGATTTAAAGCGGGCTAAAAAAATTTGTGATAGCACAAAAATCTTTAGCGTTGTGGTCAATATCGGAGATACTAAATCTTTAATTGTCCATCCTGCCTCAACAACGCATTCCCAACTGAATGAAAAACAGCTTAAAGAGGTAGGCATCTTGCCCAATACAATTCGATTGAGTGTCGGATTAGAAAATGCACAAGATCTGATTGCAGATTTATCAAAGGCAATTGAAGGATAATCTTCATTCCCCAATTGTATTTTTCAAACTGCCAATTCCTTCAATATGGCATTCCACTCTGTCACCACTTTTAAGAAATTTTGGGGGTTCAAACCCCATTCCTACGCCTGAAGGCGTTCCCATTGATAAAATACTCCCAGCCCTTAAAAGCATTCCTGCGCTCAACTCTTCAATCACATAAGCAATATCAAAAATCATCAAGTCCGTAGAACTTTTCTGACGAAGTTCGCCATTAACATAGCTTGAAATTTCTAACGCTAACGGGCAAGAAAACTCATCTTTTGTAACTATCCAAGGACCCATTGGCGCAGAGCCTTCCAAGCTTTTACCAAAATACCATTGTTTATGTTTCAATTGAATATCTCTAGCACTGATATCATTGATAATCGTATAGCCAAAAACATAATCAAAGGCATTCTCTTTTTTCACATTTCGAGCATCTTTGCCTATAATCACACCCAATTCGACCTCATAATCCAACTTTTGAGTCAAATGAGCGTGAGAGGGGATGATTCCCCCATCAGGAGTAGCTTCGCTCACCCGTTTGCCAAAATAGACAGCCTCTTCTCTTTTGCCTCCAAACTCCTCTTTTTTGAACTTTGCTGATTCTTTGGCGTGATCAAGATAATTAATGCCTAAACAAATGATCTCTTGAGAGGGATGAGGTATCGGGGCAAGCTTAAAAACATCTTCAAGCCAAAAACCATCTTTATAAGAAATAAGGGTTTTTTTAAGCCTCTCTTCCAAAGATTTATCCCAATGTTTGATTAAATCTTCCACACAATCAATCCTCAAACCCAAATCCTCTAAGGGGATAATTTTTTCTCCATCAAGGTTCAAAATTCCGACTTGTTGGCGAGCATTTAAAGTTTGTTTAAAAGTAAGAATTTTCATCATAAATCCTTTGTTATAATTACAGACTTTCAAATAGTGTATCAAATTCGGACTAAAAAATGAAAACGATAAAAAATTTAACTTTCAAAAGTGATTTTGGTTGTATTGCTTATGATAAATATATTCCCGACACTCCCAAAGGGGTTGTAATACAAATTGCCCACGGAATGATTGAGCACAAAGAAAGATATGAATGGCTGTGCAAATCTTTTGCCCAAGCGGGTTATCACGTTTTTATCAATGATCATCGCGGGCACGGGGAAAGTATCCTAGGTGAAGTCACTTGGGGAGAAATGGGTCAAAATGGTTTTGAAAAAGCTGTTAAAGATATGTTGGATTTGCGTATGATTATCAGCAAAGAACTTCCTTCCTATAAACTTGTACTACTTGGGCATAGTATGGGATCATTGCTCTCAAGAAGATTCCTTCAACTTTATGAGGATAAAATCGATGCTCTAATCCTCTCAGGCACACCCACTCCCAATCCTTTTTTGGGATTTGGAGTGGTTCTTTTTAGGATAATGGATAAACTTGGCGTGCGCTCAAGCCCAAAAATTGGGGATTTATTTTCTTTCAATGCAAAATTTAAAGCGCTCTACAAAAATAAAAATAATCCTTTAAAAAACTATTGGTCGTGTAGTGATGAAAACGTTGTGAAAGCTTATTTGGAAGATCCCAAATGCCGATTCCGCTTCACTCTAAACAGCTTTGCCAATCTGTTTGAAGGAATGAAAAAGGTATTTTCCCCCTACCCGCATAAGCCTGCCAAACCTGAATTGCCCATATTGTTTATAAGCGGTTCAGAAGATGTTTGCGGTAATTTTGGTAAAGGGGTTCAAAAAGCCTATAATCATCTTTTATCTCAAGGTTATAACAATACTAGTCTGAAAATCTTTCAGGACGCACGGCATGAAATTTTTAATGAACCGCTTAAGATGGAGTATCTTGATTTTACATTCCAATGGCTCAAAGATAAAAATTTATAGTTTTATGGATAATTTTAAATCCCATCGTAATAATCACCCACAATCAAAGCCAATCAAAAATCAATTTATAAAAACTTTTTTCCTTTTGTCTGTTGGATTTTTGCCACCTGTGCAAACACAATTGCAACAGCTTCAAACAAAATTTTCGGGATAGGTGCATCAATATCAACTTCCTTATAAAGTTCTCTAGCAAGTTTAGGATTTTCGATGATTTCAATATCGTGTTCCCTTGCAATGCCTTTGATCCTAATGGCTAAATGATCAATCCCTTTAGCTACAACTACAGGTGCAGGATCGGTCTCTTTAAAACGGAGAGCAATGGCATAATGCGTTGGGTTTGTGACCACAACATTTGCACTTGGTATGGCACCCATCATTTTGCTCATTGAATTTTTTAGCATCATTTGACGAATTTTTGCACGTACTTCCGGATTCCCCTCTTGTTGTTTGTATTCATCTTTTACCTCTTGTTTGCTCATCCTCAAAGATTTGATATATTGGCGTCTTTTGATGATAAAATCCGCCATTGCCATCACAAAAAACAAAAAAAGCAATACAGCAATGAGAATCAGTGCTTTATTTCGAAACCAAAGCATTTGGTCAAACAAATTAAAAAGAGCAATATGCTCTAAATCTCCCAAAAATCCCGCAAAGACAAAAAACCCAACCCCAAAAGCCACAAAAACCTTTAGAGTGATCATCATTCCATCCAAAAGCTTTTTAACAGAAAAAAGATTCTTCATCCCAGTGATAGGATTGATTTTGCTCAATTTTGGAACAATTGCTTTTGTACTGAGCAAAAATCCGAATTGAGCAATATTGCCGACAATCCCAGCAATTATTAAAACTAAAAATACAGGCAAAATCATCATCAAAATATTTCCCAATAATCCTAAAAAAAGATTGAAAACATTCTCCGTTGTAAAATCCATTCGCATCCATTCTAAAGCCTGCTTATAAATCTCTTCAAAATGCTTGAGCCAAAAAGGAAAAATAACAAAAATACTTAATAATCCAATTAAAAGCCCACTAAAACCTACTATTTCAGGACTTTTAGCAACATTTCCCTCCTCTCTAGCTTTTTGAATTTTATGCGAGGAAGGAGCTTCGGTTTTCTCTTGTTCTTCAGCCATTTTGTTTCCTTATCATCTCTAATGCTTTGAGATAATCTCCATATGTGTTAAGGTTGCTAAACTCTTTATTATCCTGAAACTCTATACCAAAAGAGTTTAATCTTGAAATCATTCTGCCCACTTTGTATTCCTTGTTCTGAATGGCTTGACTTAAAGCCTTGCACACATTTTGATCCCATAAGCCAATGAGATAATGAGATTTTTCCTTTGTTTTAGGATAAACAATATCATATCCGCTCCAAACATCACATAATTTTTCAATCGTGACCGATTTTAAAAAAGGGGTATCCACACTGACAAAAAATATTTTGGACGCTCCAAGCGTGTTAAAAGCATTTTCAATCCCTATGAGAGGTGAAAAAATATCACTTTTTTCATATAAAAAAACTGCGTCCAAATCAAAAACTCCCTCTTTTTTGCAAGAAATGCAAACATTTTTAAAAATTTTGCTCATTTTTTTATATTGATAAACAATGAGACTCTTTTCGCCATCAAATGGAAGTAAAGCTTTATTAACCCCCATTCTTGAGCTTTTTCCTCCTGCAAGAATCACACATTGGACAGCTTCAATTTCAGGCACTTTATTCCTTTTCAAAATCGGATTTAAAAGTTTATTGTATGATTGCGATGTTTAAAATCTCATTTATATTTCAGAGTATAAAGCGTTATATATTTTTTTATATCTAGGTGAAATGATGTTGCAAGACAGTTTTGGAAGAACTATTGATTATATCCGCGTATCTGTGACCAAGCAGTGCAATTTCAGATGCCAATATTGTATGCCTGAGACACCGATAGACTTTTTTGAAAACGAAAATTATATTCCTTTAGAAAACGTTTTAGAGTTTTTGAAAATTGCCATTGATGAGGGGATCAAAAAAATCCGAATTACTGGCGGAGAACCCCTTCTAAGAAAAGACTTAAGCGCATTTATTGCCTCCATCCACCAATACGATCCAAACATTCAAATCGCTCTTACAACAAATGCTTTTTTACTCAAAAAATATGCCCTCTCACTCAAAGAAGCAGGACTTACACGCATAAATATCTCTTTAGATTCCTTAAAAAGGGATCGGGTTCTGAAAATCTCCAAAAAAGACGCTTTGGATGCCGTTTTAGAAGGAATAGAAGAAGCATTAAAAGTCGGCTTGAAAATGAAACTCAATATGGTACCTTTGAAAGGAATTAATGATGATGAGATTATTGATATGCTTGAATTTGCCAAAAATAAAGGTATTTTGATTCGCTACATCGAATATATGGAAAATACACACGCAAAGCAGCAACTCATAGGTCTTAAAGAAAATGAGATACTCCATTGTATCAATCAAAAATATCCTGCCAAACTTCTGGAAAAAGAAAATTTTGGACCTGCCAAAATCTATAAAATAGCAGATAATTACGCTTTTGGTATTATTGCGCCGCATAACGACGATTTTTGCAAAAGCTGCAATCGCATTCGATTGACCTCAGAAGGCACAATTTGTCCTTGCCTTTATTATCAAGATTCCGTAGATGCGAAAAAAGCAATGCTAAACAAAGATCCTGAAGAAATGAAAAAAGTCCTGCATCAATCAGTTCTAAACAAACCTGAAAAAAATCAATGGAACGAAGAAGGTATCCTTGAAGAAATATCTGCAAGGGCATTCTACTATACCGGAGGATAAATTTTTGCTTAACTATTTTTGTGATACAATCCAATACATACAAACGAAGGAACTGCAATGGATCTCTTAGACAAAACCCTCAAAGGAGACAATCTCAATGCAAATGAACTTTCAAAGCTCTATGAATATGATATTTTTACCTTAGGTAAAGCAGCCGATACAATCCGAAGAAAAAAATATGACAATAAAGTTTTCTTCAATATGAACCGCCACATTAATCCTAGCAATATTTGTGCAGATGTATGTAAATTTTGTGCATTCTCAGCAAGCAGAAAAAATCCAAATCCTTATGAAATGAGTATTGATGAAATCCTCTCTCAAGCAATCAGTTCATATAAAAGAGGAGCTAAAGAAATCCATATCGTAAGTGCGCACAATCCTAATTGGAGCTACAATTGGTATCTAGAACTTTTTAGCGAAGTCAAAAAAAGTCTTCCTGATGTCCATCTCAAAGCAATGACAGCAGCAGAAGTCGATTATCTGGATAGAAAGTTTGGTGTTGGTTATCAAAAAATTTTGGAAGATATGGCAAAGGCAGGAGTAAATTCAATGCCCGGAGGCGGGGCTGAGATTTTTGATGAAAAAGTCAGAAAGCACATCTGCAATGGAAAAGTAAGCTCTCAAAGATGGATCGAAATTCATCAATATTGGCATTCATTGGGAAAAATGAGCAATTGTACAATGCTTTTTGGGCATATTGAAAATCGTGAAAACAGAATTGATCATATGCTAAGAATCAAAAATGCTCAACAGGATTTTAACATTGTTGAAGCCAAAAAAGGTGGTTTTAATGCTTTCATTCCCCTGCTTTATCAAAAACAAAACAATTATTTAAAAGTCGATGATTTTCCCAGCGGTCAAGAAATTCTCAAAACTATCAGCATTGCTAGAATCATTTTGCAAAATGTTCCTCATATTAAAGCATATTGGGCAACATTGAGTATGAATCTTGCACTAGTCGCTCAAGAATTTGGAGCCGATGATATGGATGGAACAATCCAAGCTGAATCCATACAATCTGCAGGAGGAGCTAAAAGCAAATCAGGAATGGAAAAAGACGATATGGTTTTTCAAATCAAAAATGCAGGTTTTAGAGCCATAGAAAGAGATAGTCTTTATAATGAATTGAAAGAATGGTAATAAAATGAAAATTTTGATTTAACTAATCAATTAATAATTTTGAAAATTTTTAATTCCTTTAAATATTCAATAGTTTAAAAATATTTCAGAATATTTTATTTTAAGACAAATCAGAGTATAATCTAATAGCGTAGATTTAAATTATTTTGCTAAAAATATAAATTTTCTAAGGGCATTGAGAAGTTGTATATCAAAAAACTCATAATTTTATTCCTATTTTTAGGATCTTCTGTTCTTTATGCAGAAAAGATCCTTTCCATTCAATACGATGGTCTTCTATATATGTCTCCAATGCTAGCTGGTGAAGTTACCAATATTCAAGAAGGCGATCAGCTAGATGCGGCCAAACTGAATAAAGCAATACTTGCACTCTATAATCAAGGGTATTTCAAAGATGTTTATGCCACATTTGATTCAGGCGTATTGACATTTCATTTCACCGAAAAGCCACGAGTGGCAAGTATTGAGATCAAAGGCTATGGAACCGAACAAGAAAAAGAAACTCTTTATACTCAAATGGGCATCAAAAAAGGCGACACTTTTGATGAACAAAAACTTGAAAAAGCAAAAACTATCCTAAAGACCGTCCTTGAATACCAAGGCTATTACGGCACAGTAGTGGAAACCGATATTACTCCAGTTAGTTCCGATGGGGCTTACGCCATCATTCTCAACGTCAATCGCGGAGATAATATCATCATCAAAAAAGCCTCTTATGATGGCAGGGAAAAACTTAAGGTCAAAGATATTGAATCTCTAAGTGCAAATAAAGAACGTGATTTTATGGGTTGGATGTGGGGATTGAACGATGGCAAACTCCATCTAAACGAACTCGAATACGATAGCTTAAGAATTCAAGATGTTTATATGAGGCACGGTTTCTTAGATGCAAATATTTCTTCACCTTTCTTGGACGCCAATTTTTCGACTTATACCGCAAATCTTTATTACAAAATTATCGAAGGAATACAATATAAAGTCTCAGGCATAGAAATCGATATTGATAATGAAGTCGTGCCAGTCTCTAAGCTCCTCAAGACAATCAAGGTACGTAAAAAAGATATTTTTAATATCGAAAATCTACGTGCCGATACTCAAATACTCAAGCGTGAAATAGCCGATAAGGGCTATGCTTTTGCAGTTGTAAAACCAGATCTTGATAAAAATGAGGCTAAAGGAACAGTCAAAGTCATCTACCATATTCAAGTCGGTGAAAAAGTCCATATTAACGACGTTATTATTTCAGGCAACACGCGTACAAGTGATCGTATTATCCGCCGAGAAATTCTTCTTGCTCCTGGGGATCAATACAGCCTTAGCGAAGTTGCCAATTCTGAAAATGCCCTTAGGAGGCTTGGCTTTTTTGACAATGTCAAAATCGAAGAAAGACGTGTCAGTGCAGATTCAATGGATCTGCTTGTAAATGTTCAAGAAGGCAGGACGGGGCAACTTCAATTCGGACTTGGATATGGGAGCTATGGAGGATTGATGATTAATGGCTCAGTAAGCGAAAGAAACCTATTTGGAACGGGGCAAAATGGAAGTATTTATGCCAATATTTCAACCGGAACAGGACAAAGTTATAATGGAATTAGGAACAGCGGACGACAATTTTCGGGCAATATTTCTTTGAGCAATCCTAGAATTTTTGACAGCCGATACAGCACTTCGGCCAACCTATATGCCAATTACTACGTAAATTATCAATATGTTGAGCAATCTGGGGGCTTTGGATTTACAGTGGGACGACTCCTTACCAATACGCTCCGAGCAAGTTTAGGATATGATATCAATGTAACAAAAACTTTTAATTTTTCCTCTCCTCTTTATGAAAGATATTATGCTTCTAACACCCAAGTTATAGGTACCACAGAGGCTGGAACACCTGTTTATGGGATTTGGAACACAGACCATCATATCCCTGTTGCAAGTTCCATCACTCCAAGCATTAGTTTTGACAATACAGATGACTACTATTTCCCCAAAAATGGCATTATCGCTTCAGCTTATGCCCAATTTAATGGCATTGGCGGAAATGTCAAAAATGCAAAGCTTTATGCAAAGTTCGCAGGTTACTATCACCTAAAAAATCTTATCGGGCTTGATTTGATTGCTAGATACAAAGCTCAAGGAGGATATATATTCCGTTACAATCCTCAAGATTTTTTAGCCATCAATAGTACTTTTTATATGGGAGGCGTAACTACCATCAGAGGTTTCCAAAGCGGTTCTGTCTCTCCAAGGGATCAATTTGGATTATGGGTTGGAGGTGATGGACTTTTTACCAACTCCGTCGAACTCAGCTATGGGCTTTTAGAAGCGGCGAAAATGAGAGTTTCTGCTTATTTTGATTATGGCTTTATCACTTATAAAGGTTTATCTTCCAATCCAAAACAAGCTGATTTTATCAATTACGGTATCCCTTCTCACGGCAAAGAAATGCTTGAATGGAGGGCAGCTACTGGCGTAGCATTAGAATGGGTTTCCCCTATTGGTCCGATTGTGTTAGTATTCCCTATCAAGGTTTTCAATAAGCAGCCCGGCGATTACACTTCAAATTTCGAATTCACAATGGGCACAAGATTCTAAAGGATTAGAAATGGAACGAATGAGTAACAATGAAATACTTGATTTGATGAAAAATGCCTCTCTCAAAGAATTGGGAGAAATGGCAAATAAAAAAAAACAAGAGCTTCATCCTGATAAAATCACAACTTTTATCGTTGATCGCAATATCAACTATACCAACATCTGTTGGGTAGATTGCAAATTTTGCGCATTTAAAAGACGACTCAATGAAGCAGGCGAATATATCTTGAGTTTTGAAGAAATTGATAGAAAAATTGATGAGCTCATTGCTATAGGAGGCACACAGATACTCTTTCAAGGAGGCGTGCATCCAAAACTCAAAATCGACTATTATGAAGACTTAGTAGCCCATATCCGTCAAAAATATCCAAATATTACAATACACGGATTTTCTGCCATAGAAATCAATTATATTGCTAAAATTTCAAAGCTCAGTCTTCCTGAAGTTCTTCAAAGGCTTAAAAATGCGGGACTAAGTTCTATACCTGGAGCTGGAGCAGAAATTTTAAGCGATCGGGTTAGAGATATCATTGCACCAAAAAAATTAGATTCTGATGAATGGATAGAAGTTCATAGACAAGCTCATAAATTAGATATCAAAAGTACAGCAACAATGATGTTTGGAAGTGTTGATAAAGATGAAGATGTCATCGAACATTGGGAAAGAATTCGGTCTCTCCAAGATGAAACAGGTGGTTTTAGGGCTTTTATCTTATGGAGTTTTCAGCCCGATAACACCCCTCTCCAAAAAGAAATGCCTGAGATCAAAAAAGCTTCTAGCAATCGCTATTTAAGACTTTTGGCCTGCAGTCGTCTTTATTTGGATAACATCCAAAATATTCAAAGTTCTTGGGTCACACAAGGTTCCCACATCGGACAATTAGCGCTTCTTTTTGGAGCCAACGATTTGGGTAGCACGATGATGGAAGAAAATGTCGTTTCAGCAGCTGGGGCAAGCCATTCTATGAATGAAAGTGAAATGATAAAACTCATCAAAGATATCGGTGAATACCCTGCAAAACGAAACACCGCTTATGAAATCCTCAAAAGGTATTGAATGAAAAATCTAATCGCACTATTACTATTATTTTTAGGAGTCCATATGAACGCAAATTCATCTAAAGAACCCATTAAATTTTATGAAGTAAATAATATTAAAATTCCTGTTATTTATGAAGAATCCAATCTTTTGCCAATAGGTTCCATACAGCTTGTATTTATAGGCGGAGGAAGTATCAATGATGGTGATAAAAATGGACTTTCTAGGCTTGGGGCAAGCATTTTAAATGAGGGTACAAAAGAACTTGGGGCTACAAAATTCTCTGAAAAACTTGAACAAAAAGCCATTGATATCAGTGCAAGTTCAGGACTAGAGACCTTAAATATCGAATTAAATTATCTCAAAGATCAGGAAAAAGATGCAATCAATTTCCTTGGTGATTTACTCAAATCGCCCAATCTTACCCAAAATGCTTTAAAAAAAATTCAAACCAAAGCCATAGCCAGTCTTTTAAACAAAGAAACAGACTTTGATTATATTGCTAGCACAACTCTTTCGAGTCTGTTATTTAAAAATACTCCATTAGCCTACCCTCCTTTAGGTACTATTAAAAGTGTAGAAAACATTAAACTTGCCGATATCAAAGCGTACTTGGAAAAAAATCTTTCACTTTCTAGACTTGTGATCATTATGGGAGGAGACATCAACACAGATAAAACCCTCGCTGCCCTCAAGCCCATATTATCTATGTTGCAAACAGGTAAAAAAACAGAAATGCACCATTATAATGCAAACCCCAAGCCACAGGAAAAAATCCTCTATAAAGATACGCAGCAAGCCTATATTTATTTTGGCTCCCCTTTTAATATCAACAATTTTGAAAAAGATGCTTATAAAGCCAAAGTAATGGCTTTTATACTTGGTTCAAGTGGATTTGGCTCTCGCCTTATGGAAGAAATTCGCGTCAAAAGAGGGTTGGCATATTCAGCATATATGAGAATTGTTACAGGCAACATTGCTAGTTATACCACAGGCTATTTGCAAACCCAACTTCAAAATCAAACTCAAAGTATTGAACTGATAAAAAAAGTAGTGCAAGATTTTGTAGAAAAAGGCGTGACACAAGATGAACTAAATGGTGCAAAAAATTTCTTATTGGGATCAGAACCACTCCGAAACGAAACACTCTCAGGACGCTTATATGCAAAATTTTATAATTTCTATTTGGGGTTGCCTCTGGATTTTGACAAAATCCAACTTGAACAGATTAAAAATCTTACGCTCAAAGAACTCAATGAATATATCAAATCTCATCCCGAAATCAAAAATCTCAGCTTTAGCATTGTGACAAAAAAGGGGGCTAAATGAGTCAGTTTGAAACGATTATTGGACTTGAAGTCCATGTCCAACTCAATACTAAAACAAAAATTTTTTGTTCTTGTCCGACGAGTTTTGGAGAATCGCCCAATACCAATGTATGCCCAACTTGTTTGGGATTGCCCGGAGCTCTCCCAGTACTCAATAAAGAAGTAGTTAAAAAAGCCATTCAATTTGGAACTGCGATTCAAGCCCAAATTAATCAAGATTCTATCTTTGCAAGAAAAAACTATTTCTATCCCGATTTACCCAAAGCCTATCAAATCTCTCAATTTGAAATCCCTATTGTAGGCAAAGGAAAGCTTGATATAGAAATTGATGGTCAAAAAAAATCCATCGGCATTACGCGGGCACATATGGAAGAAGATGCGGGAAAAAATATTCACGAAAATGAATATTCCAAAGTCGATCTCAATCGTGCCTGCACACCTTTGCTTGAAATCGTTTCTGAACCTGATATGCGAAGCAGTGATGAAGCTATCGCGTATTTAAAAAAACTCCATTCAATCGTTCGCTTCATTGGGATTTCAGATGCGAATATGCAAGAAGGAAGTTTCCGATGCGATGCCAATGTCTCCATCAGACCACAAGGAGATACAAAGCTCTACACAAGGGTTGAAATCAAAAATCTCAATAGTTTCAAATTTATCCAAAAAGCCATTGAATATGAAGTCGATCGCCAAGTTCAAGCGTGGGAAGACAAACAATATGATCAAGAAGTCGTCCAAGAAACAAGGCTTTTTGACACTGAAAAAGGTATCACACGTTCAATGAGAGGCAAGGAAGAGGCAGCAGATTATCGATATTTCCCCGATCCTGATCTTTTGCCTGTGCATATTGATGCAGCACTCTTTGAAGAAGGGCGCAAGATTGCAGAGCTCCCGGATGAAAAAAGAAAGCGATATGCAGAAGAGTTAATGATCAAAGAAAGCGATGCAATTGTCCTTACAAATGATTTGGAAATGGCAACATATTTTGAAACAATGATTGAGAATGGAGCAAGCCCTAAAGGTAGTGTGACTTGGTTAAGCGTTGAATTACTCGGAAGACTCAAAGGAGAAATAAATCTTCAAAATTGTGGCATACCTGCCCAAACTTTAAGTACTCTAGTAAAACGAATTGAAGAGGGAAAAATTAGCGGAAAAAGTGCTAAAGAAATCTTAGATGTATTGGTGGAACAAAAAGGGGGCGATGTTGATTCTCTGATACAATCTTTAGGACTTGCTCAAGTCAATGATGATGGCGCAATTTTAGAGGCAATTCAGAATGTTTTAGATACCAATGCAGATAAAGTGGCAGAATACAAAAATGGAAAAGAAAAAATGTTTGGCTTTTTTGTAGGGCAAATAATGAAAAATGTAAAAGGCGCAAATCCCAATCGAGTTAATGAACTACTCAAAGAAAAGTTAATATAAGTGTCACTCTAGAGATCGAAATGATTGCAACATTACTCATTGCAAATCTTAAAATAAAGTTAAATTAGAAATTTTTTAAAACCCCTTCAAGAAGCCTTTTAGCATTTTCTTGATCTTTCTTAGGGATATATTTTCTAATTACATCCTTTGCACCTTTATCAATAGATTGAATTGCTTGTTTCTTTAGCAACGCACCTGCATCGATTTGAATCTGGGGTGAATTTAAATTTCCATTTAAATTCACATTGACATAATCATCTTTAAGAGAAAGCTTGATTTTTGAAGAAATCTTATTTTTTCCTAAATCTATCTTTGTATGTTCAGAATCAATATGAACTTGCTTGCTCTGCATATTGAATTTTGCATTCAAAACTTTTTTCTCAATAGAGCTTGAAAAATTCCCTGTTTCAAAAACCTGATGAGTAATATCAAATTTAGCATACTTTTTAAGCATATTTGTAAAATCATTAGGGACAATCGCTCCTTTTTCAAAAGAAGCAAAAATTTTCCCTTTCTGACTAAAAAAATCATAATTAAAATTCCCTGAAGCCATAGTATCAAAAACTTGTGGCATTTCAAATAAACCAAATATTCTCTTAATCTCAATTCCCTTAAAATCACCCTTCAATTGAGTATTCTCAAGAAGACCTCGGATATCACCCCCAAAAGTATCTGAATAAAAATCTAAATGCAAGTTTTTAGAATATCGGATTTGACCATTAAAATCAAAATGTCCTGCAAGATCGACTCCGGTAATAAATTTCAACTTTTTTAAATCAGGCAAAGAAACAACGTAATTTCCATCAAAAAAAGGCTCTGAAATCTTAAAATCAGCTTGCTTAAACTTAATCCATCCTAAAGGAGAATCAAAGTCAAAATCCAATTTGCCTGCACCATTTTTTGAAAAAATTCCAATTTTAGCATCAAAATTTGTATCGGGCATATTAAGACCAAAATATTTTTTAATCGGAGCATTTAAGATTACCCCATTGATTTTTCCCATTACCTTTAGAGAAGGAGCATTTTTAAAATCATCAATATTTCCTTTAAAATCCGCATATCCTTTGGCATATTCAGGTTGATAAAACATCCACAATATCTTGTTAGCAGAAAGTTTTTTGACATCAAAATCAACCTTTTCAAGCTCAAAATTTTTCAAGCTTACTCTATAAAGACTTTGAGAATTTGCTATGTTGCTTTTCCCTTCAATCGCAAAGAATTTTTTGTCGCCTTTGATTTTCCCCTCAGATTCTAGTGTGCCCCTAAGAGGTATTTTTAAAAGAGGGGTTAAGGGGGTTAAATCAGAAAAACTTAATTTATATATATTTTCAATATTTAAGTCTGGAATTTGAATCGTTCCACTTGAAATCAAACTTCCAGCATCTGAAGTCAAACTCAAATGGTTTTCAATCAATTTATCTTTGAAATCAGCCTGTAAATTAAATAAAAAATTTGTTTTTGGAATTACGATTTTAAAATCATTTTTTATCAAATTTTGGTTGATAGTTCCATCTTGAATAACAGCCACAATTTTTCCATCATATCCTTTGCTCGCATTTTCTTTTATGTCTGCTCTTATTTTAAGAAAACCATTTGCATAAGATTTTTGACCTATTATCGGCAATAAATTTTGAAGCTCCAAATCTTGAATATCAGCCTTAAATCCTGCAAGAGAAAATTTCACTAATCTTGCTTCAATTTTGGTTTTTGAATCTGCTATATTGCTTTTAGCTTGGAAAAGAAAATCTTGAAACTTACCCTGAATACTGGAATTTATTTTAAATGCTCCCTTAAGAGGCATTTCAACGCTCTTATTTAAAACAGACAAATCATTAAATGCAATATTTAATTTCGCATCAATTCTCTGTGAAAAAAGAGAGAAAATACCGTTTAAACGAGCAAAAATGACATCTTTATGTTTTAAAGAAATATTAAAATTAGAAGGCCTTAAGGAAAATTTTTGAACCTCTAATTCAATAGGAGAATATTTATTGATTTCAGATTGAACTAATGGCTTTAAAAGGTTATTTCCTATTTGAGTGAATAACAAAATATAAATCAATGCCAATAAAATAATCAAAACTCCAATAAACCAAAGCATAATCTTTTTCACTTCATTTCCCTGTAACTAAAGTTTAGGCATCTCCAATTTTCGCTTCAAGCCCGCCAATACAATCAAAATCACGCTAAAAGCAACAAAATAATACAAGAAAACAGGGATGGGCAAAGGATCGCCTGCGGCATAACTATGCATTCCGGATAAATAATAATTCACACCAAAATAAGTCATCAAAATCGAATAAAATCCTACCACGCTTGCACTTGCAAAAATATAAGGCATAAAAGCAAAGTTCATAAACCTCAAATGCAAAATCACTGCATACACGCCAATCGAAATTAACGCCCAAGTTTCTTTGGGATCCCAACCCCAATAACGCCCCCACGATTCATTTGCCCAGACTCCTCCAAGAAAATTACCGACTGTGAGCATTAAAAGCCCTAAAATCATACTCATTTCATTAATAGCACTCAAAGAAAGGATCGTATGATCAATATTGGGTCGATTTGGATTCCTGAAAATAAACATTACCAAAGTGATAACCCCTACAATAAAACACAACCCTAAAAATCCGTAACTTGCAGTAATTACAGAGACATGAATATTAAGCCAATAAGATTTGAGGACAGGAACAAGATTACCAATTTGGGGATCCATAAAACCAAGATGGGCTACAAAAAGTGCTATACCTGCCAAAAAGCTTGCAGCACACAAAGCAAGATTGGATTTCCTGAAAAATACTACCCCTGCTACCCCTGCAGCCCAAGCAATATAAAGCATTGATTCATAAGCATTACTCCAAGGAGAATGCCCGCTGACATACCAACGCAACGCAAGTCCTATCGTATGGACAAGAACACATAGAAGAATCAGTGCATAAATGCTTCTTCCAAACCAAACATTTACCACTCTATCACGTAAAATACTCACAAGAACGGCAATAAAAAGAATTAAACCCAATAAAATATAAGGCAAGGTCAATTGATCAAAAAAATTGATATGATTCAGAAAAATTTCAGAATCTATTTTTGACTTTGACAAATATAGGCTTTTTCCGTGCAATTTTTGATAATCACCAAGCTTATCCAAAGCTTCATCGGCTTGATCCCAATGATTATAAGTAATGCCTATATCAAAACCTTTAAAAAAATCGTCTAAAATTGTTCGAATTTCTTTGTCTCTAGCTGGTGTTGCATTTTCCAATGCATCACTAGGCGCAAACCAAATATTAGAATTCTCATCAGGAAAAATTCTCAATATTTGCCCAGTAAAAACCATAAAAGTAAGATTGAGTCTTTCATCGACATTCAAAACATCTTTATCAAAGGTTCCTCTTTCATTGGGCTTTTTACGATTAGCTTCCTCAACGTAATTTTGGAGTTTATAACCATTGGGACTAAACGCGTCTGAAAAAGCGATTCTCTTTTGATCTTTAGGAACTCCCAAAATTTCTCTTAATTTTGGGGTTGCAGTATAAATGATTTTAATATCTCTCCAATCATTTGGATAAAGTATCATTCCTAAAAATACCTGATCATTACTCAATCCCTTAAAATCATCTTCTTTTGTGATTTTATGGACAACATCCATTGCCATTGTATCCAAAGGCTTTATACGACCCCCAAAATCCTGAAGCTGGAGTTGAGAAAACTTCTTGATATGTTTTTTGGAATTCTTTTTCAGATTTTTCATTCTCTGAATGATTTCCTCATTGGAGCTTGTGGGCATTACATTATCAATATGCGGATTTGAACCTTCAGGAACCGTCTGCTCTTTTGCAGGACCATGAGTATCTATTTTTCCTTCTTCAGCGTAAGCAACGTGCCATATACTAGAACTAAATGCTATAACAAAAATCAAACCTGCGATTTTTTGGGATCTTAAAAAATTAGCAAGTTTGTTAAATCTTCCTTTTTTGGCAAACAACAACCAAATTGCTCCCAAAATCAACATCGCATACCCGATATAAGTGGGAATTTTTCCAGGATCTTTATTGACTGAAAGAATCGTGCCTTGCTCATCAGCATCATAAGAAGATTGAAAAAATCTGTATCCTCTATAATCAAGAACATGGTTCATATAAATTCTATAAGGTTCTATAACTTTTCCATCCAAATCTAAAACCTCCACTTCAGAAGCATAAGAAGAAGGACTCATTGAACCTGGATAACGTTGCAAATCAAATTTTTCCAACTTAAGACCAAAAGGAAGCATTATTTTTCTTACCCCCCAGTTAATGAAAATTCGCACCCCATTAAATTCGGCTTCAACATTTGCACTTTGAACTCCAGGTCCTCCTGTGATGTTATATACGCGTTCAATGCCATCATAAACTGCATTCAAAACCAAAAAAGAAGTGTTACTATTTTTATTCAAATCCTTTTTATAAACTTCAAGAGACTCCAATTTTAAAGGTTTGTTAAAAATCTCAATACTTTTTTTAAGTCGATAATGCGAAAAAGGAGAAAGAGGGCTTGAAATAAACTCTTTTTGAACCTTACCATCAGATGAAACTGCAGTAATATTAAGAAAGCTCTCAGCAGTCGTAATTGAATAACTGCTCTCACCCTCTCGAATATGCATCATGCCTTCAAAACCAAAAAATCTTGTGATTCCTGCTCCTAAGATAATCACCACCAAAGAAGCGTGAAATAAGATACTTGCATATTTCTTTCTTTGCCACGCCTTTGAAACCACCAAAGTTCCAATCAAAACGACCAGCAAGTAAAGATGCAAAGCATCAAACCACCAAGTATTATAAATCATTGCTCTTGCAGCAGAGGTTCCATAGTCATTTTCAATAAAAGTAGCGACTGCACAAGCAATGGCATACAAAAGAAGCAAAGGAATTGCTGCCCAAAAAGAACAGAAAAATAATTTAAAAATTTTCATCAATACCCTTAGGATTTAGTTTGATTTAAAATAAAATTACGAAGGAGTTTATTGACTTCTTTTTGATCTTTTGCCTTTTTCCATTCCCCATTCCCAATAAATTCAAGCATAGCCATAAACTGTTTCTCAGGCATATAACCCGGAAATACAAGAATCGGTTTGCCTGTAGTATCGGTAAGTACAATCGTTGGAGTAGGACGAACATCATACATTTGGGCAAGTTGGGCAGTAGGAATTTTTACTTCTTTTAAATCTGCTTTGGTACCCACTTTAAAATCGTGAATTTTTGAATAACTTAAATTCACATAATAAGCACTAAAATGATTTTGAATATAGCTTTTAAGCTCTGGAGTATTTTTAATGTCTTTTTTAAGCATTTCACAATATGGACATCCATTTGATCCAAAAACAATCATCATATATTTACCATCAGGAGTGATTACCTTTGTATCTTTAAAAACATCCTCCAAACCTGCATAGCTTTTTTTATCCATATTGTCATTCTCGTTTTGAACCTCTTGAGATATATTTGTCCCTGTTGAAATCAAACTCGAATCAATTTTATTGTCACTCTTACACCCAGAAACCCCTATTCCCACAATGAGAGAAGTTACAAAAAACATCAAAAATAAAAATATTCTTTTCATTCATCATCCTTTCAAAGAATTTACAAGTTCTAAAATTGTTTCCACAAATCCTTGAGAATCATTTAAACAAGGGCATACGATATAATCTTTAACGCCCGCTTTCAAAGCCAACTCTTTATACTGAATGCAAAGCTCATATTTTGTTTCAGAATTGTCAATCGTAAAACTTAATGGATAAATAATGATTTTTTTATTCCTATATTTTGCCACAATATCACAAGTATTTGGACCTATCCATTTTAAAGGACCAACTTTTGATTGATAAGACAAAACGATTTTTTCAAAATCAAGACCTTCTTGATGGATAATCTCTTTTAAAATCTCGACATTTTCCTCACATTCTTTTTGATAAGGATCTCCTTTTTCGATAACACTTTGAGGAAGACCGTGTGCAGAAAATATCAAAATAAAATCTTTTGGATCAAGACCTTGAATCGAACGCTTGATCTCAGAAACAACGGCAAGATTAAACGTCTTATTCTGATAAAATCTCTCTATTGTTTTAAGGGTAGGTTTATAATTCAATTCTTTCAATAAGCTATAAACTTCATTCAAAGAAGAAAGAGTGGTTGTAGTCGAATATTGCGGATACATACTGAATAAAATAATGGAATCAACACCTTGCTTTTGAATATCCTCCAAAACGAGTCGAGCGTAAGGAGGGGTATATCTCATTGCATAAGTGTATAACCTTGTCGGATCAGCCTGATTTAATTTTTGAATCAAAGAAAAGGTAAGCTCTGTCATTGGAGATTTTCCGCCGATAGCAGAATAAATCTCTTTTGATTTTTCAATTCTTCTAGATACGATAAAATTGCTTGCTAATTTCCTTAAAAACGCAGTTTTTATAGGCAGAATATAGGGATCATTAAACATATTGTTCAAAAATACTTCTATCTCATAAAGATTACTTGGCCCCCCCATATTCAATAGCATTACAGCCTCTTTGGATGTTTTTATTCGTGATCCTTTGTCTAGTTGATATGCTGGCTTATAATATTGAAATAAAGTTAATAATGCTAAAATTTCCACATCACTTTGAAAAGGAGTTTAATATGCAAGAAATAGATATGGTTGCCAAAGCTTTCAATGATTCGGTATTTTTTCATTCCTTTTTTATGTATTTTATGCCAATTCCTTTTCTCATCAACCTTTATACGCTTTTTGCCAAAAAAAACTACACACAAATCAATCGCAAAATTTGGTTTGTAATGCCAATGATATTTTTTCTAGTTGCCGTTGCATTTTTTAGCGGTATATTCGTAATGGCAATGCAACATTTCCACATCAATGCAAAGATCATTTTAATGATTGTTACAACACTTTTTATCTTTGTCGGTGAAATCATCAGAATCAAAAAACTCAAAATCTCAAAGACGAATGAAAAATTAATGCAAGGTTATTTAAAATTCTGCAAAATCCTCTATGGTGCTGATTTAATTTTATGTATCTTAATCATTTTAATGGGTAAATTCTGATGCGTTTTACTTATTCCCCAAATGCAGGAGAAGAGTTTTTAAAAATAGAAGGGAGCTTGTATAACCATATCTATCAATCAAGACGCACAAAAATTGAAAAAAAACTTTTCTTTAGAAACCTTATGGATGGCAATCTTTATACCTATGAACAAACCAAAATTTCCCGCAATCATTCTGAACTCAAACTATGTGAAAGTTTCTTTGAACCCGTTATTCCCAAGAAAGAAATCCATCTCATTTGGGCTATTATCGAAAATAAAATCATTGAGAAAACTTTGCCTTATCTCAATCAAATGGGAGTCGCAAAAATCACTTTTTTTTATGCCAATCGAAGTCAGAAAAATGAAAAAATCCTTCTGGAGAGATTGAAAAAAATCTTGATCTGCTCGTGCGAACAATGTGGCAGAAGTTCCTTAATGTGTATAGAGATGATTCCAAATACACAAGAAGCCTTAAAATGCTACCCAAAATCCTGTGTATTTGATTTTGGAGGCAAAAATATATATCAAAATTTTCCAAGTCTCAAAGAGGGTATTTTTATCGGACCTGAAGGGGGATTTGATCCGCAGGAAAAAGAGATGTTTAAAAATTCAGACATTTATAGCATAAACGAAAATTTTACACTCAAAAGCGAATGTGCTGCTTTAATTCTTGCTGGTGCTGCAAGTTAAAAACAATCTGTGCCGACCTTATAAGGGGCTGTTTTATAATAAAAATCATCAATCATAATCAAAAAATGATGCGTTTGGTTGATGCGAATTTTTTCTTCAATCAAATGCGTAAAACTTTTTTCAGGATAAAAAATATTCTTTAAACGGTTCATAAAATCCGTTCCTTTTCTAAAAATATCCACTTTGACTATGCACTTATTGATATCTTTTTTTCCTAGATTCTTTATGTCCATATCAACCAAAAAAGTATCGGCATACTGCAATGGTGAAGAGCGATAATAAGAAATTTGGATTTTATAGATTTTTTCCTGCATCAAATATTTAATCAAAAAAGGGGAAGAGAACAAAATCACAAAAGATAGTAAAAAACAAAATTGTGCAAACAGCCTCTTGGAATGCCAAATCAATCCCAGTGTAAAAACAAAAATAAAAACGACAAATATACTAAGAAATAAAACTATTTCGATAGGACCCAAACGATGGAATACCGTTAAAAATAAGGCTTTTATTTCCTGTATTATGCCTATCATTTTCGATTATTTTTCTCTTCAATCCCGCTCATTCCAAATCTTCTTTTAAGCTCGCGCTTGATGAGATCAGGGGTGATATTTTTATAACTCAGTCCGACAAGAATATGATAAATTAAATCCGCACATTCATAAACAATCTGTTTTTCTTCACTATCTTTGATTGCAAAAGCAAATTCTCCCGCCTCTTCTATAATTTTTTTGCAAATCTCATTTTCACCTTTCGCATACAAAGAAGCGGTATAAGATTTGTCCGGAAGTTGGGTTTTTCTTTCTTGCAAAGTGCGGTACAAAGTATCTATAACGCTAAATTGAATATCAAAATCACTTGTTTCTCTTAAGGTATTGACAGGATCGATATCTATTCGTTGAAAAAAACAACTCTGTGCGCCTGTATGACAAACATTTCCCTCCTGCTCCACTTTCAAAAGCAACGTATCATTATCGCAATCTAGAAACATTTCGATTAATTTTTGAATATGACCGCTTGTTTCACCCTTTTTCCATATGCGTCCGCGCGTGCGGGAAAAATAATGAACCAAACCCGTCTCTAAAGTAAGATTTAGCGCTTCTTGATTCATAAACCCCAACATCAAAACACGATTATCACTATATTGTTGGATAATAGCAGGGATTAAGGGGGATTTATCCCAATCAAGCTTCTTAATCAATGCTTGTCTTTGAGTCGGATTCATTTATTTTCCATTAGCTGAAGTACTCTTTTGTTTGCTTTTAGAATCGACCCAAATATTTGGCACAGCTCCACCTGGAGTCAAGAAAATTTGAGCATCCTTATTTTCTTTAAGCGCTTCATTAAATTTGCTTTGAGTCTCTATTTGACGCAACTGCAAAAGTTTATCTGTCAAACTCTGTCCGATACTTTTGTTTGCTTCAGACTTTGCTTTTGCCTCAATCACAATCGCATCAGCAACCCCTTTGGCTTTAATACGATTGGCATCTGCTTCGCCTTTGGCCAATGCAGCAACCTTTTCAGCCTCCTGTTTTGAACGCTCAACCTCATATCTCACACGCTCTGATTCCTGCCTAGCAATCTGAACTTTTTCAATCTGTTCTTTAATGTTTTGAGGAAGAACGATTTCCCTAAGTTGGACTGAGCTGAGTTCAACAGGAGAATTGGGAAATTTCGACATTTCTTTACTGATATCAGAACTGATAAGCGTAGCAATTTCATTTCGTTTTGTTGGAAGATCTTCAGCCGGATAGCGCCCTACAACACTTCTCACCACATCTCTTACAACAGGATTGATAATTTTTTGCTCCCAACTGAGACCATAAGTTGCGATAGTTTGTGGGGCAGTCTGAGGGTTGAGTCTATATTGAACCGTCAATTCAATTGAAACAGTCAATCCTCTAGAATCCATAACATTGATCGCATCATTTCTGAAAATTCCCTGATTTTTACCCACAACCCCCATATCTTCAGTGCGAGAAAAGTTGATTGTCCTGACACGCGTATCCACAACTATAATATCTTGAATGATGGGAACAAAAAAGTGAATTCCAGGCTGCAAAGGGGTATTGTCATATTTACCCGCAGTTACCTTGATACCAACTTCCCCAGAATTAATGACAACAAAAGGTTTAGCAAGCAAAATAATAACGACAATAACAATCACACCAATTAAAGTGGAAATTTTTTTGTTTGTAAAAAAATTCTGCGGAATATTTGGAGGTCGAAATCTCGTATTCCTGTTTGGTTTTTCATCATTCCCTTTAGGAGGTTCATCTTTTCCAAGCTGCTGATTTTTTCTTTTTAAATGCTCATTCAAATCAATCGGCATATTTCTCCTTTTTAGCCAATGTAAGTCAAATAATGACTATATTTAGGATTTTCTCCCATTACAAGATTGAAAAATTCTTTCTGAAGTCTTTGAGTTACAGGTCCTGCTTTTCCCGCTCCAATCATTCTAAAATCCAATTCTTTAACCGGCGTGATCTCAGCTGCCGTTCCTGTAAAAAAAGCTTCTTCAGCAATATAAACTTCATCACGAGTAATGCGTCTTTGAACGACTTCAATTCCAAGATCTTTGGCAAGTTCAATAACTGTGGCTTGAGTAATTGATTCCAAAGAATTATCATAAGAAGGGGTGATCAATACTCCATCTCGGACAATAAAAAAACACTCCCCACTACCTTCGGCAACAAATCCACTCTCATCAAGCAATAAAGCTTCTTCACATCCGCATTCCAAAGCTTCGTGTTTTGCCATTTGAGAGTTTAAGTAATTCGCAGCAATTTTGGCTTTTCCCATCGTTGATTTTACGGAATTTCTAGCAAAAGAACTTGTTTTAACCTTAATACCATTTAAAATCCCCTCTTCGCCAAGATAAGCTCCCCATTCCCAAGCTGCGATAGCAACATTCACAGGAGCTTGAACGTGACTGACACCCATCACCCCATAACCCAAAAAAATGATTGGGCGAATATATACATTGCCATTATAAACATTCGCTTTCAAAAGCTCTATATGGGCTTTTTCAAGCTCTTTTTGATCATAAGGAGACTTTATTGCCACAATTTTGGCAGAATTAAGCAATCTTTTGACGTGATCACTCAAACGAAAAATCGCTAAACCTTTTTTTGTCGCATAAGCACGCGTGCCTTCAAATGCCGCATTTCCATAATGCAGTGTATGACTCAAAATATGTGTTGTGGCTTCTTTCCAAGGAATAAGCTTCCCATCTTTCCAAATATATTGTGCTTCTTTTATCATTAAAACTCCATTTCTTAAATAAAATCAAAAGTATTCTATCAAAGCTGATTTAATCACAACAGCTACCTTTGCCTACTTCCCCTAGACTTAGAGCTTGAAAAAGATTTCCCCCGTGATCCCGTTTGAGGTTTGGAATATTTTTTATTTGTTCTAAGGGGTCTTTTTGTATTTGATCTACTTTCTTTTTCAGATTTTTGTTGCTCCATTTTGAGAATTTCTTGCTTGCTCAAACCAATCTTACCTGATTTGAACTGCAGAGCCAAAAGCTTGAGTGAGAGTTGGGAAAGTTCAATCTTATCTTTAAGACTCTCATAAAGACTAACAACCTCATCGGTTACTTTAGCCTTTAAAATACTTTCAAGCATTTTATCCCCATTAGTACTTGCCATTGGGATTTCATAAAGCTCAAGTTTAGAACCAATATCTTTTTGGATTCTTTGGAGCTCTTTATACTCCAAAGGTGTTACAAGCGTGATGGCAATCCCTTTCTTTCCTGCCCTGCCGGTTCTTCCGATACGATGAACGTAGCTTTCAGGGTTTAAAGGAATATGGTAATTAAAAACATGGCTGACATCACTGATATCAAGGCCTCTGCTAGCTACATCAGTGGCAACCAAAATATCTGCCTTACCTGCCTTAAAAGCATTGACTGCTTCCCTCCTTTCTCTCTGCTCCATATCTCCGTGCAAAGCTACGGATTTATAAGCTTTAGCTTTAAGAATTCCATTGAGTTCATCAGCCTCTTTTTTCATCCGTGTAAAAATAATGCTTTTTAAGGGCGATTGGGTATCAAGCAATCTCATTATCGCATCATTTCTTTCAGAATCATTGATCACATAAAATCTTTGAGAAATATCTACATTTGTAATGTTTGTAGGCGTGATTTTGATATTGATGGGATCTTGCAAAATCTTATCTGCCAAAGATCGTATCTGTTCAGGCATCGTAGCTGAAAAAAGCAAAACTTGGGCATTGCTAGGCAAATAGCTAAAAATTTCTTCTATATCATCTAAAAAACCCATATCTAGCATTTCATCGCTTTCATCTAAAACAACCACTTTGGGGACAAAATTTTCAATTCTGTTATTTTTGAGATGATCAAGAAGTCGTCCGGGTGTTGCAATCATCACTTGTGGCATTTTTTGCATAAATTCACATTGTCTTTTGATACTTTGACCGCCATAAACACACACCGTCTTAGTCTTTGCAAACTTTCCAAGCTTAAAAACTTCATCGCTGATTTGTATCGCAAGCTCTCTTGTAGGTGTAATGATTAAAGCTTCAATCGTTTTATCATTTTTAAGCATATTGATAATAGGCAAGGCAAATGCAGCTGTCTTCCCTGTTCCTGTTTGGGCTTGAGCAATCACATCTCTACCCTCTAAAACAGCAGGTATGGCTTTGATTTGTATCGGGCTTGGAGAAGTAAATCCTGCTTCAATAACCCCTTTGAGAACTTGAGATTTCAATCCAAGCTGATCAAAACCTTTCTCTTCCTGACTTGGCTGATAATCTGATTTTTCTTTTGGCATTTTTGCTCACTTTAATATTTTAAATTGCAAAAAGCCAAAAATCTTTCAATCAGACTTTTTGCTATTCGTATTATAACAGAGTATTTGGGATTTATTTTTTCACAAGCGAGGGGTTAAAATAAAGCTTGATTTGAGTAGAATGCTTTCAGGGATATCTGTTGATTTAAATTTTTATGTTTTACTTTGGTCTTTATAGATTTTATTATGGATTTTTATAAAACTGTAAGAATAAAAAAATATTTGAGGATTTTTTATGTTTGATAATGCTTTAATGCAAATTTTCTCTTCCGCACCCTTAACGGCTTCTCTTCTAGCAGGAATTTTAACCTTCTTAAGTCCGTGTATTCTACCTTTAATTCCAGCGTATATGTCTTATATTTCAGGAGTTTCTTTAGAGGATATCAAATCAGGTCAAGCTAGTAAAATGTCTGTTATTATAAAATCCCTTCTATTTATTTTGGGCTTTGGAATTATTTTTATTCTTTTAGGCGCTTCAATGGCCAAACTCATTCAAGATTATCTAGCAAGCAGTTGGCTCAATTATATCGCTGGGGGTATTATTATTGTTTTTGGCTTACATTTTTTAGGCATTTTTAGAATCAATTTTTTATATAAAAGCAAAAAAAGTAACTTTGCCCTCAAGCCTACCAATAAATTCTTAAGCTTTCTTGCTCCTTTTATTTTAGGCGTAAGCTTCTCTCTAGGCTGGACACCTTGCATCGGACCAATTTTTACAAGCATCGTTATGCTAAGTGGCACACAGGAAGGCTATGGAATAAGCCTGATGATCGTCTATACACTAGGGCTTGGGATACCCTTCCTCATAGTAGCAATTATGCTGAATCAAGCCTTAGGCATACTCAATAAAATCAAAAAATATACTCGCATTATTGAAATCATATCTGGCTTATTGTTGATTCTAATCGGGATTATTATCATTAGTGGCTCAATGAGAGGAGTGAGTGCATTCTTATTGCAAAACCTTGGAGGAATCGGATGAAACTGACTTTAGCAATACTAATTGTGGGAATTTTTTTAAATGCGCAAGAATTATCTGTTCAGGCTTGCAATGAACAAGAAAAATCAGGCAATGCCTTAAAGGGAAGTTTTCTCAAAAAAGGCAAGCTAGAAGGAGAATTTTGTGATAACCATCCCGTTACTCCTGAAACAAATGCTATCAAAGAAAATAAAAATCTAAAAGATTTGAAAGCATTCTTAAATTCTTCTTTAGAAAGTCAAAAATCAAACAATTAGGCAAGCAAATTTTTACAAGGAGTTTGCTACAATTCAAAAAAGTCCAATTACAAATAGAAATGTCAGCTTAAAAGGACAAAAATGTTACTAAAAAACGGGCTTGTCTGCGATTATTCCCAGACTATAAGAGCAGATATTCGAATCCAAAATGGACAAATCACAGAAATTGCACCAAAACTTTCCATCAGACAACAAGAGGAAGAAATAGATTGCAAAGATAAAATCATTGCCCCAGCTTTGATTGACCTAAATGTTTATCCCAAAAGCAAATCTCTTTCGCAAAAAACCCTTGCCTCTTTATCTAAAAAAGCTCTCACAGGAGGGGTAGGAACTGCTTTGATTTTGCCCGATACGATACCAGCTTGTGAAAATGAAGCAATGATAGAATTAATCAAAAGTATTGATTCTACAACTGAAATTACTCTCATTCCAAGCATTAAGCCCACAAATTCTGAAAATAAAATCAATAATATTTCCATCCTGTGTGCTCAAGGCGGAAGAGTTATCTATATCGACAGCACAACTGATGGAAACAATCTTTTACGAATTATGCAATACGCCTTGATGCTTCAAATTCCTGTTATTTGCTTCGCTCAAGATATAGAGCTTGGAAAAGGGGTTATCAATGAAGGAGAGTTGGCCTCTGTCTTAGGGCTTCCAAGTATTTCGCCATTATCACAAACCAAAGAAATAGCTAAATTTTCCGAAACTTCTAGGCACACTAAAGCAAAAATCCTTTTCAATGCAGTGACAGAACCACAAGCACTTGAAATTATTGGCTATTTTAAATCCAAAAATACCCCCATAGTTGCACAAACCCCAATCCATCATCTTATTTTAGATGAAAATGCTTGCGATCATTACAACACAAAAGCCAAGCTCAATCCACCCCTAAAAGATTGTTTTTCTAAAGAAAAGCTTTTAGAAGCACTCAAAAGAGGGGAAATAGATATGCTTACAAGCCTTCAATGCGCTGATTACAATTCCAAAAAAGATCAAGTTTTTGAGTTGGCAAGCTTTGGAATTGATTCGATCGGTCATTACTTCGCACTTGCTTATACCTATTTAATCAAACCCTCTCATCTGCATATGGAAGATTTTTTGCGCCTCGCCTCTAAAAATCAATCCGATTTTCTCTCTTTAAATAAAGGCGAGATTGCAATAGAAAAAGATGCTGATTTGATGATTATCGATCCAAATGCTCATATGCTCATAACGGATAGTTTTTCTCCTTATTGCGGGCAAACACTAGATTCAAAAATAGAACATATCATTATCAATGGGAAAATTTATGGATAAATTCTCAAATTTTTTTGAAAAAATCTTTCCTTTCCTTCAAGAAACCTCTTTGACACTATTTAAAGCGATAGTTATTTTGATTATCGGTTTTTATCTTGCAAAATTTACGCAAACCAAAATCAACAAGATTATCAGTAAAAAAGATGAAATTCTAGGGAATTTTGTCTCTCAAATTGTATTCATTGGGATTCTTATCATTGCTATTGTAACAATGCTTGGGAATATTGGGGTGCAAACCACTTCTATCCTCACGGTTTTAGGAACTGCAGGGGTAGCAATTGCTTTAGCTTTGAAAGATTCGCTTTCAAGCATTGCTGGAGGTATTGTTCTAATTATCTTAAGACCTTTTAAAAAAAATGACACCATAGAAATTGGGAATATAAGTGGAAATGTCGAAGCCATCAATCTGTTTAATACAATGATTCGAATGCCCGATGATAAACTTGTCATATTGCCAAACCGTAATGTCGTCAATGCTAATATCATCAATTGTACCAACAGCGATAAAAGAAGAATAGAGTGGATTTTTGGAATCAAATACAGCAGCGATATACAAAAAGTTCGTCGGATTTTAAAAAATGTTATTGCAAAAATGGAAAAAATAGATTCAAAAATCGCACCATTTGTCGGTGTTACAGATTTTGGATCCAATTCATTAAATTTCACGATCAGAGTATGGGCAAAAATAGAGGATAATGTCTTTGCTCTCCGAAGCGAACTGATAGAAAAAACTAAAGAAGCCCTTGATGAGGCTGCAATCGAAATACCTCCTCAAAAGCTTGATATCACTTTTTTAACCCGATTTGAAGGAAATCAATGAGTCAAAATGTCAAACTTATTGGAGCCAGCAAGGTTTTTGTCTGTAACGAAACATTTGAAATCCTCTCAAATGGAGCGATAGCTTTTGAAACCTCTCAAAACGACCAAAATAAAATCATTGAAGTAGGAAAATATGAAATTTTAAAAAACAAATATTCAAACGCAATTTTTTATGAAAATGCAATCATCCTTCCCGCTTTCATTAATGCCCATATTCACTTCGAATTTGGAAACAATATTTCAAGTTTTGCTTACGGAGGATTTGAAAAATGGCTTAAAAGCGTGATGGAAAAGCGTGATGATGTTCTCTCAGATATAACATCTTCAGTCAAATCTTCCATCAATGAACAGTTGCAAAGCGGGGTAGGAAGCGTGGGAGCAATCAGCAGCTATGGTGAAGATATGCCTATCTTGGCAAATTCCCCATTGCGCGTCATATATTTCAATGAAGCAATCGGTTCTGCACCTACAGCACTAGATTTTTTATACAATAATTTTCTTGTCAGATACCACGCTTCTAAAGCCCTCAAATCGCATAAATTTACCCCTGCAATTGCTTTACATTCGCCCTATTCGGTTCATCACATATTGGCAAAAAAAATCTTAGAAATCGCTCGAAAAGACCAATGCATTGTTTCAACTCATTTTTTGGAATCAAACGCTGAGCGGGAATGGCTTCAAAATTCTCAAGGTTGGTTCAAAAAATTTTATCAAGAAATTTTAAAAGTCAATTCCCCTAAGCCACTTTATACTATTGAGGAATTTCTAGACCTCTTTGAAGGGTTGCAAACTTTATTCACACATTGTCTTTTTGCAAATCAACACGATCTTACCAAAATCGCTAAGAATAGCAATGTCGTTTCTTGTCCTCGTTCAAATCGCTTGCTATGCGGGACATATCTTAACTTGAATCTCTTGGGCTCTGTGGGATTAAAACCAATTTTTGCTACCGATGGAAAAAGCTCTAACAACAACCTTGACCTACTTGATGAACTCAGGTGCGCACTTTTTTCTTACCCTGATATTGAAATAGAAGCCTTGAGTAAAATGCTTATTTTGGGAGCAAGTTTTTATCCTGCCAAAGCACTAGGACTCAATAACGGCATACTTGAAGCAGGCAAATGGGCAGATATCAGCGTCTTTGAATGCCCTGAAATTTCCCAAAGCACTCAAGCACCCTTACAATTCCTACTCCATTCCAAAAAAGTAAAGATTCTTTATATCAATGGAAATGTAGTAACTAAAAACTGATTTGCTTTCAAAGTTTTTCATTTAACCCCCGCCCCCACGCAAAATTTATTTTTTTCCTTAGGTATTAATTGCTAAATTTAATATTTAATTAAAATTATTTATTATAAAATCACTATTTATTAAAAATAATTTTTTAGGTATTTGATGCAATATAAAATCAAATTGAATCAATATTTACTCCATTTTTTGATTTGTTTTTGCTTGATTTTTTCTCAAAGCATTTTTGCAAGTGAAGTTATTGAACTTCCACTTATTGCAGATACTTCCCTCCCTCAATATGCTCCTTCCTTAGATAAAACAGATAGCGGCGTTGCTGTTATTAATATCACGAATCCCAATGAACTATTTGGACTCTCAATCCCTTCAGGTTTATGATTATTAAGCCCTTTAAATTTATATTTCAAGATGAATGGATGTGATAAATAAAATGTTATCCCCAAATATTAAAATCAATTGCAATTATTATTTTTGTACTTATGGTGGAAAAGGGGTATTGTGGATATTTGTATGGATAAAATTGAATTATTTTATCATTCCAACAAGAAACATTATGACGCAATCTGCCACTAAATATTTCGAGATGGAGAAATAATTGAAGAATGTTTTATTAAAGAAACTTCTATCAAGTACGGTATTCAAAAAATATTTAATCAAGATGAGTACCTAAAGAGTATTATGAACTACAATTATGGAATACTTCAAGAAGAGATTATTTTTAAGCCGACTCTTAATAATAAATAATTTGACCCCAACTACTATTCAATGTCAGTTATAATATAGATAAAATGGATTATAAAATATTGTAGGCATTTCAAGATGAAAAAATATGATGGGAGAGGCAAATATCAAGCAGAATTTGAAGATTGCAATAATCAAATAAATTCGAAAAAGCCAAAAAATAGGCTGAGCAGATAAAAACTATTAATGAGGCATAAAATATTTATTTTTAACAAGACACAAATTGAAAATTGTAGGTAAAAATTCGGAATATAAAGAAGAATAAGGAAGACTGCATAGGGTTTATATTACAAGTTTCTTGGCAGATGAGCTTCTATCCAAGTGTAATTTTTTGATTTTTCCGCAAATTTTTTTTCTTCTTTAAAGAAAACTAAATCCTCTTTAAAATCTTTTGTTTCATCAGAAAGCCTCCAATGCTCTACTTCCTGACTCGAATCAATAAAAGTTTGAAAAATCATTTTATTTTCAAATATAATTTCTATGTCTCCAAAATTACTTATTTTTATATGGATAATTTTTAGAGGAAGCAATGGTAAGAAAATCTTTTTGACGATTTCATCAAATATTGTATTTTCTGCGGCATCATCAAAATTTTTTTGAAATCTCTTAGATATATCATAGCTTGCCAGAATGATTTTATTATTTAAAATAAATCTATAAGGGCATTGAATATCTAATGAATATTTAGAGAACATTTCACAATTATTATCATATTTTGATATTACATTTAAACCAAAATTTAAACAAAATATATTTTTATAATAATAAATATCAGTTAAATTTTTATTAATTATAGCATTAATGGAAATCATTTTAAATTTTCTCTAAAATACAATATGTTTTTGTTCTAGAGAATCTATAAATCTCCAATGCTCTACTTCCTGACTCGAATCAATAAAAGTTTGAAAAATCATTTTATTTTCAAATATAATTTCTATGTCTCCAAAATTACTTATTTTTATATGGATAATTTTTAGAGGAAGCAATGGTAAGAAAATCTTTTTGACGATTTCATCAAATATTGTATTTTCTGCGGCATCATCAAAATTTTTTTGAAATCTCTTAGATATATCATAGCTTGCCAGAATGATTTTATTATTTAAAATAAATCTATAAGGGCATTGAATATGAAAAGAATAAAGAGGAATTTTATCTTTGTCTTTATCTAAAATAAAGCCTCCATATCCTAAACAAAGCATTGCAGCTACTCTCTTGATGTTATTTAATTTTTGATTGATGAGAATATTTGTTATTTGATTCATTTATTAAAAAGTCCTTTGGCGGTGTCTAGTAATTCTTGATAGGTTGATTGTGTTCCTTCTTTTCTAATGTAATCATGTAATTGTCTTCTTTGCTCTTTTGATAATCCTAATTTATTAGTTATGTGATCGACTTGTTGATTTTGATCTTGATTATTTTTAGGAGTTCCTTTTCTTTGTTTGTCTGCCTCTTTTGATCCTTCTCTTGCCTCTCTCTTGGGGCTCCTCTTTTTTTGAGTGCTGATTTCTGTTTGACTATCTTCTTGTGATTTAGTTATCTTAGAATCATTTTGTTTATAAACATCTTTATCGGATTGATTTTGCTTATCTATCTATATTATTTTTCTGATTACTTTTAGTGTTTATTTGTAAATCTTATTTATATCTATGATTATTTTTTTCAGACAACAAAGAATAAATATAAAGATCACAAAAGGTGCCTTAAAAATTACAATCAAGATGAATATAAAATTTACAAATATAGAAGCAATCAAGGCAAAGATAAAAATAGATCTTTTCATTTCAGATCAATAATCTCATTCTTTTTTTCAATCAAATCAAAACTAAAAATCTATACATTTCCTCCTATTTCAATATTTAAACTTTCGTAGAAGCTGACTTCTACGGGAATAATAAAAAATAAAATCTTGCAAAAAGATCTTTACAAAATAGGGATTACTAACATCAATTTTTTGATTTGTGGAGCATTTTGTTTTGAAGAAAATCAAAATTTTCCGACTTGCTTGCATAATGGAGAGTATCAATGTAGTTTTGATTAGAATCAAAAATAATGATAAATGATAGGAGAATAAGAGCATAGACAATCATAAGCACCCGTATCGAAAAAGAATACTATAATTATATTCTTTTTCGATTTTTATCGAAGTGATGCTAATTTGATGAGTATCTATATTTGAAAAATCAGTTTCAATGGCTGAAAAATTACTATTCATTTTTTTCCTTAATTTCAGGCAATGGAATATGGGTTTCAGGTCTTAAACCTGGTTTTCCTGTTGGATAGCCATACATAATATGAAATAAATAACGGACAACATCATCTAAGTCGGCATTAACAGCTAAAGCCAAAGGATAATTTCTTCTTTTACTCTTTAGTCTTGGATTTGCTCCTGCTTTTATCAAGGCATTTACAATCATCAGATTATCTTTCGGATCATCAAATAAAACCCAACACGCCATATGTAAAGGTGTATTGTCATCTTTATCGGTCAAATGAATATCAGCTCCAAGTTCTAAAAATTTCTCAAAAAATACTTTTTTTTCATCATAATGGAGTAAAATAAAGGGGTAGTTCCATTATTATCTGGAATATTTAGCAGTGAAATTACATCGGGATATTTCTGCAATAAATAATTTAATCTCAAAATATCATTACTAAAAACAACTGCGTGCAAGATATTCTCTCCTAAAATATTCTTATAAAAAATATCTGCTCCTCTATCTAAAAGATATTGATAAACTTCAGAACCTCCATCACTAATAGCATACAAAAGCAAGGAATCTTCATCTTCATCAATAAAACAATGATTGATGTTGTATTGGTCTTTATATGTCTCTAAGAATTCTATATCATTGTTGCATAGTGAATTTTTAAGTTGATTATCAGTAATCATTGGGATTATAATCTTCTTTCAGTTCTTTTTTTAGTTCTATCTTTCCTGCCAAACTTTTTATCGTGTGCTTTTCGTTGAGCATCTTTTCCTTTTGTCTTGCCAAACTCATTTGCCATCCATTTAGCCCGATCTTCTGAAGTCGGTTGTTTTTCCCTCTTTTTTTCTCCAAATTTTCTTGCCTTTCTCTTGGGGTCCCTCTTTTTTGAGTGCTGATTTCGTTTGACTATCTTCTTGCGTTTTAGCTATCTTAGAATTATTTTGTTTATAAACATCTTTATTGGATTGATTTTATTTATCTTTTTGTTTATTTCTCTGATTACTTTTATCATTTTCTTTCTCTTGATAAGGCTGCTTGTTTCATTGTTTTGATTTGTTTAGAATCCATACAGGTATTTACATAAGGCTTGGAAACAGAACGTGTAAAAGAAAATTTTTTTAGTATTTTCTTAATATCTGACGTACCAGCACCTAAGAGAATAAAATCAATCTGCTTGATCAGAAAGCATAAGGGTTTTTCTTGTGCATTTATTCTATCTGATGTTGCAACAGATGAAAAAGCTTTAAGAAGACAATAGGAAATAAATATTAAAAATAAAATTCTTATCATCATAAAATATTTTATAAAATAAATATTTTATGATGATTTAAAAAAATACGAAATAAAAAATGCTATTTCTTCATTTATTTGCAATCTATCTGATATTTTTCGAACTTAACGATTGTCAATTTTTTCAGGATAAAGATCGTGATTTAAAAGGCGATACTCTGCCATTTTTTCATATTTTGTACCCATAATGCCGTAATTTACATAAGGATCAATGCTGATCCCTCCTCTTGGGGTAAATTTTCCCCAAACTTCAATATATTTAGGCTCCATTACTCTTACTAAATCTTTCAAAATTATATTCATACAATCCTCGTGAAAATCCCCGTGATTACGGAAACTAAACAAATAAAGTTTCAAAGATTTAGATTCGACCATTTTAAGTTGGGGGATATAGCTGATATAAAGAGTAGCAAAATCAGGCTGGGAAGTTATTGGGCAAAGGCTTGTAAATTCCGGACAATTAAATTTGACAAAATAATCATTTTCAAGATGTTTGTTTTCAAAGACTTCTAAAATATCAGGATTATAATTAAAATCATATGCAACGTTTTGATTTCCCAAAAGACTTAATTTATTTTTGTCCATTTCTTTCTCCTATAATTTGTGATTATACAAATTTTATAATAAAATGCGCCTATGAAAATATCTGATGCCGATTATGCGAAGTTACAAAAATTAGGTCGTCCAGACCTCCTCTCTTTCGCCACTTATATTCCAAAATCTTACACTGATACCTCCCTGATAGAATCTTTAAATTCCCCTTTTGAAGGCGCAGTTGAAATACAAATCAATCAGGTTGATTTTATTAGAGGAAAAAATATTCTTAAACTGCAAGCTTGGATGGTCAAATTTCAAAAACCGCTTCAAATAATGATTTTTAACGCCAAAAGTTTCCATAAAACTATTTATACAACAAACAAAGAGCTTTTTGTATTGGGAAAAATTGAACAAAAATTTGGCAAATACTTTATGAACCAACCAAAAATAATTCAAACGCAAGGTCAAATCATTCTGAATTTCAAAAGCACGGCAATAAAATCTTCAAGCATTTCTGAACTTGCCCAAAAACTCTTAATTCAAGAAAACCTCATCGCAGAGGGATTACCTCAAAAAATTGCAATTCTTATTGAAGAGATTTTCAATCCTTCCAAAAAATTTCTTTTAGAATATCAAAAAAATGCCTCCTTACCTGCGCCTCATTTAAAGGCTCTCAAATGGATTGAAATTTATTCATATTTGAAACGCCTCTCAAAAAAAAGAAGATATTTTGAAAGCAAATATATCTGCAAAAGCGATTATAAACCCTTTATTGATTCCTTGCCCTTTAAGCTTACAAATGCTCAAACCAAAGCAATAGAAACCATCGCATCCGATCTTAAAAAATCTGTAGCAGCTAAACGTCTCATTATGGGCGATGTGGGTTGTGGCAAAACAATTGTAATTCTAAGTGCAGTCACAATGGCATATCCCTATAAATCCTTATTGATGGCACCCACAACAATTTTAGCCAAACAACTTTATGAAGAAGCACAAAAATTCCTCCCCAAACATATCCGCACCAAACTCATTATCGGGAATTCCAAAGAAGAAGCAGAAGAAGGGTTCTTTAAAGAAGAGGAACATTTTATCATCGGAACTCAGGTATTACTCTACCGAGAATTTAAAACTCAAGATTTTGCCCTCATTATGACAGATGAACAACATCGCTTTGGCACCAAACAACGCCATCAGCTTGAAAAGCTTACCGAAGAAAAAACCTCAAATTCCACAAAAAAACCTCACGTATTGCAGTTTTCTGCCACCCCCATACCTCGAACAATGGCAATGCTGAATTCAAGCTTGATTGACTTTAGTTTCATTAGAGATCTTCCATTCAAAAAAAATATTACAACCACAATCATCAACAAATCAAAATTTCCTAATCTCATCTACCATATTCAAAACGAAGTCGCTCAAAACAGGCAAGTTGTTGTCGTTTATCCATTGGTAGAAGAAAGCGAAAATTTTGATTATCTCTCCCTAAAAGAGGGGCAGGAATTTTGGCAAAAACATTTTAAAAATGTCTATGTCACTTCAGGTAAGGACAAAGACAAAGAGCAAGTTTTAGAAAATTTTAGAGATAAGGGAAGCATTCTTTTAGCCACAACACTCATAGAAGTGGGTATTTCATTACCAAGACTTTCTACGATAGTTATCGTTGCTCCTGAAAGACTCGGCCTTGCCACACTCCATCAATTACGTGGCAGAGTGAGTCGAAACGGATTAAAAGGTTATTGTTTTTTATACACCAATTTAAAAGAATCCAAGCGTTTGGAAGAATTTTGTAAAAATCTAAGTGGATTTGACATCGCCGAAATCGATCTTAAATACCGCAATAGCGGAGATTTAATCAATGGTGAGAGACAAAGCGGGGCAGAGTTTGAATTTTTTGATATGCGAACAGATGCCAAAATTCTTTCTGAAGTTAAAGAATATCTTGGCATCTAAATTATTGTGCAAGCTCATAAGTTCCTAATGCGTGATGATCTTTCCCGCAAACTTGACTTATTTTGACTTTATCTCCACTGATTACAAGTTCCTCATCTTTTTGGATGAGCAAAATTTCTAAAGAATTTGGAGAGCTTTTAAAATAAAATCGATTCCCTTTTTGTCTTCCTTCGCCCTCAAGTATGCAATCTTTGCTTTGATTGGGAGTAATGATGCTAAAAGTCAAAACATATTTCCCATTTTTAAGTCTTTGCAAATACAATGCTTCCCAAGCAGCATCGCCTAGATTCATCACATATTTGGAATTTACAAAATCCCCTTTAAAATTTTCGTTTAGCTCCTTTTCACCAACATCACTACTTTGCTTATCAGAACAAGCAATAAATAATAAAATCAAGCAATAAATAAATATTTTCATTTTCAAAATCCGAATAATTCTACTAAATTATCTGCAACGCGTTTTGAAACCTCTTGTAATGCTTTAATATCATTCCCTTTTATCGCTTCTTGATCTGCTAAAATACCTTCTATTTTCTTCCCTGATACAAAAAACTCATAACTCAAAGCAATCCTTGCTTTAGGTGCTTCGCTCCCACTGACATCAAAAGCTAAAATATTAACTTTAAGTATTTTTTGCGGATTATAAACTCCAAAAGGTGGTAAAGAAACCAACACACAATGTTTTGAAGCCTCTTGAACCAATAAATTTACAAACATATTTTTAGGCAAATCAATCCATTTTTTTCCCTCTAAAGCCTCTATCTTACCATCATCAAAGCGTTTTAAAATATTTTTTGTATCATAACTTGGAGCACTATCAACTCCAATTAAAGCAAGATTTTTATACTTTTCGCATTTTATAGAGGTCTGAAATTTACCATTTAAATCATACTCTTCAATTTTAGGCGACTCTGACTTTATCTTCAAGCTCACACATCCCCCTAAAATTAAAGCGAAAACAACAATTCCTGCTTTTTTCATTTTTTCTCTCCAAAAATTGTATTATAAGGGTCAGAGTCAAACTTATCAAGCAAATTCGAACCTTTCTGAAAAACCCTATCCATACTTTTTAGACTCATTTCAAGCTCCATCACAACCGGATTTAAGATTTTTTTCAAATCATAATCTCCATTTTCAATTTTATGGTTAAGATTCAATAATAACATATTGGAATTTTTTGATAACGCTGTAATATTATCTTTTGTCTTGGCAAGTCCCTCTGTAAGTGAGTCTAGCGATTTGATAATATTTGAAACATTTTGCACATTTTTAGCATCTGTGAGTTCTTTAACATTTTTAAGAACAATTAAAAGTTCTTTAGTAACCTCATCGGCATTGGAAGCTATCCTGCCTAAAAAATTCTGCTTAAACTCCAATACTCGCAGATCTTTATCATCAATAAATTCAGGATTATCGCTTTGTTTGAGAGAAAGATAGCTCAAACCCGCAAGTCCTTGAGAATCAATCATAACTGACGATCCTTTGCGAATAGGGATAGAAGCATTAATGGCAAGATCAATTTTTACCATTCCAAGCTTATCTTTATCAAAACCGATTTTAGTCACGCTTCCAATCGTTATCCCCTTGTATTTCACCGGCGTATCTGGACCAATTCCAGATACTTCTTTATCGGTATAGACATAGTAAGTGCGATATTTACTTTCATCAACACCGATACGTCCTATCCAAAGTATAAAAATTACCATACACACGATCACGGCAAAAAATATTCCTCCGATGATAGTGTAGTTTATATGTCTTTCCAAAATTTTTCTCCTCGTTTTGAGTTAAATAAATTATCTTTTGGAAGACCTCTTTGGCGAGCCTCCAAAATAAATTCATCCAAATTTCCCTCAAAATCAATATGGCGATCCTTTAACAAAATAAACCGATCCACAACGTCTTTGATCGAATCTAAATCGTGTGTGATCATTACAATTGTTAAATGCAAAGTCTCTTTGAGTTTCATAATCAAAGAATCAAATTTACCTGCACTTGCAGGATCAAGCCCACTAGTAGGCTCATCCAAAAATAAAATCTCAGGACCCAATGCCATTGCCCTAGCCAAACCAACTCTTTTCTTCATTCCTCCACTAAGCTCATAGGGATAAAGATAATAGGTCTTTTTGTCCAATCCTGCCATATCCAACCACATCTTTGAAATTTCTTCAATACTCTCTTGGGGATAAGCGCTATGCTCCTCAAGCATAATGCCAACATTTTCCAAAACATTCAAAGAGCTGTAGAGGGCTCCAAATTGAAACAATACGCCACAACGATTGAGAACCTTATACCTGTCTTTATCTTGCAGATTCCAAATATCATAACCAAACAAATTGATTTCTCCTGCACTTGGACGATTTAAGAGTATCATACTACGCAATAGCGTGCTTTTTCCACTCCCGCTCCCGCCCAAAATGGCAAAAATTTCTCCAGGTTTGACATCAAAGCTAATCCCATCGTGGATAATTTCATTTCCATAAGCGTTATGAAGGTTTTTGACTTGGATAATCGGTTTCATATATTTAACTTTGTAAAAATAACTGAAAAAACGGCGTTAATAAAAATAATCCAAAAAAGAGCATTCACGACACTGATTGTCGTAAGCTTTCCTACCGACTCAGTGTCGCCCTTAACTTCAAATCCCCTGAAACAACCAACCATTGCGATTGCCCAACCAAAAAAAGGAGCCTTCAGCATTCCTACCCAAAAATGATTCCAACTCACCGTCTCATAGAAACGTTCAATATAATGACCAAAACCAATTCCAAGTTGGTATTTAATTGCAACCATTCCGCCAAACAAAGCAAATGCATCTGCCAAAAATACCAACAGAGGCATTGCGACTACAAGTGCAAGAACACGGGGTAAAACCAAAAACTCAAAAAGATTAAAACTCATTGTTTTCATCGCATCAAGCTCCTCAGTAATCCTCATCACCCCAATTTGTGCTGTGAAACTCGAAGCACTCCTACCTGCTATCACTAAAGCCAAAATAAAAGGACCCATTTCGCGCAAAGAAAGTTTAGCAGTCGTCTCAATACTCATCAGAGGAACGCCCATCCCTTGAAGTTGCATTGCTCCTTGAAGTGTAACAGCAGAACCTACGATAAAAGCTGTCAAAATACTTACTGGCAAAGCCTTAAAACCAGATTCATTGATGTGATAAAACAAAGGAGCAATGCGTATTTTTGATGGATGGCGTAAAGATTGACCAAAAAAATAAAGCGTCATCCCACAAAAATTTAAAAAATCCAAAGAATTCTGGTAAAATCTCTCGATATGCTTACCCATCTTTTCAAAAATATTCCCAAATCGATTTGGTCTGAAATTTTTTTGATCTAAATTTTCTTTAGAAATCCAAGCACGAACGATTTCTAAAATCCTCTCCATCTTGTCAGAAACATTTATCAATTCAGGATGAAGGGAAAAAGATTTTAAAAGATTGAGTAAAAAAACAGCAAAAACAAAATCAAGATGAACAACTGAGCCAAAATCAATCACCAAAGGTGTTTTTTTAACATCTTTTAAAGAAACTTTAAGCGCCTCCAAATACTTGGAGTTTGTCTGAAAATTCCAATTCCCCTCAAGAGAAACAATTGTTTTTTGAGAATCTTGTATAATTCTCAAAGAGGTTTGTGGCATTGTCCTTCCTCGACATTTTTATTAAATATTATAACAAAAAAGAGTTGCATAACAACTATGTCGCTTGTAAGGCAAAAGGATGAAAAAACTTCAAAAGCTTTTTTTATGCACATTATTTTTGGCTGTCATTTTAAGCGCACAAGATGATACTTGGAACAACTCTAAATCTGTCAATATTTCAATTCCAAAAAAAGAAAACGAAGAGTATGGAATCGCTCAAATCCGAGAAAGACAAGAGTTGATCCGAAAAAAAAGTGGCAAATACATTGGAATTGGAATCGGAGGATTTCAAGTTAAAAAAAACTACAAAGAAGAAAATCAAATAAGCCTACCAGCAATCCTATCCTTAAAAGGTGGGGTTCAAACATTTTTTAATAAAAACATCGCTATAAGGGGATTTTTTGGATTAGACCTTGCAACAGGATTTATTAACTATAATTTTATAAAAGATCCAAGCCACTCATTTTATTCAATGCTTTCTTTGGGCATTGATATTATCGGGGAGTTTCCCCTAAGCAAAACCTATAAGCATTTTTTAGGAGCTTTTGCAGGTATTGGTGGTGGTGCCACAATTTATGCAGACAATCAAGATTTTTCTTTATTTAAAAAAGCTATTTATACTGCCGGCATTATGATAGAAGGAGGCGTGACCTTGAGTATGTTTGTCAAACACCGCATTGAATTTGGCTTCAAGATACTTCCAACTGCCAAAGAACTCCTCAATAGCAGAAAATTTGAGACTAGCATTATGCCCTATGTGATGTATAACTATAAATTCTAAATCACTCTACCGTAACGCTTTTTGCCAAATTTCTAGGCATATCCACATCATTCCCAAGCTTGATACCAATTTCTAATGCCAAAAGTTGCAAAACAACCATCATTGAAAAAAATTCCTCCATATAGTCATCAGCAGGCTTGATATAAATCATATCATCAGCACTCTCAAAATCCTCTGAACTGATGACACAAATGGTAGCATCTCTTGCACTAAGCTCCTCAATATTACCTTTTGCCTTATCATACAAAAGATGCTTGGGTAAAAGTGCAAATGTAAAAAGCAAAGAATCTACAAGTGCAATGGGTCCGTGCTTCATCTCCCCGCTAGGATAACCCTCAGCGTGCAAATAACTAATTTCTTTGAGCTTCAATGCTCCCTCAAGAGCAAGCGGATAGAAAATATCTCTTCCGATAAAGAAAAATCCGTGTCCGTGCAAATATCTTTTTGAAAGCCTTTTTAGCCTCTCGTGAAGTTTGGCATTTACTTCCGTAGCTTTGGCAGCTTTGAGCATTGAGGCAATCTGATTTTTTAAAGCGTTTTTATCCAAAAGTCCTCTTTGATGTGCCAAATAAACACTCAATATCCAAAGTACCATCACTTGAGTTGCAAAAGCCTTTGTGGAAGCCACACCTTTTTCAATCCCTGCACGGGTTAAAATCACTCCATCGCTTTCACGCACAATTGAAGAATTATCAACATTGCAAATTGCTAATGTTTTGAGTGAATTTTTTTTAGCAAGCTTGAGAGCTTCAAGCGTATCAGCAGTCTCACCACTTTGAGAAATTACGATAAAAAGTTCGCCCTTACCCATAACCGGTTGAGCATATCTGAATTCACTAGCAATCACGACTTGAGTTCTGACTTTTGCAAAGCGCTCTAGCAAATATTTTGCACTCATTCCTGCATAATAGCTCGTCCCGCACGCACAAATTGTAATCGTTTCAATCCCTTCAAAAAAATCAGGCGCAATCGACTCTAAAAAAATTCCTTCCTCACTGACTCTCCCCATCATTGTTTCAAGCAAAACCTTATGCTGTTCATAAATCTCTTTTTCCATAAAATACCTAAAGCCTTCTTTTTGAGCATAAGCCTTATTTTTAGCTAAAGGCTTGGCATTTTGAAGCAAGTCAAAGCTATGAGCATCCATATACCCCATCGCCCCATCTTCTAGATAAACCACTTTATCTGCATAACCAATCAAAGGGGCATCTGAACTCGCAAAAAATACATCTTCTTTACCTTTTCCGATAATGAGTGGCGATCCGCTTTTAGCATAAAAAATCTTATCGGGAGATTCTTTACTTATGAGTAAAATCGCATAAGCACCCTTAAGAGATGCAATGGTCTTTTGAAACGCTTTGAAAGGATTTTTCGTATCTTTTAAATGCTCCTCAAACAAACGCACAATAACTTCAGTGTCAGTTTGACTCAAAAATTGATGCCCTTTTTTCTCAAGGTCTTTTTTGATTTCTTGATAATTCTCAATGATCCCGTTATGAACAACATTGCTGAATTCTGCACTTTGAGGATGGGCATTGATTTCAGTGGGCTTACCATGAGTTGCCCATCTTGTATGAGCTATGCCTAAACCAAAACCCTCTGAAAAAAAATCCGCACATTTATTTTCAAGATTATAAATCTTTCCCACAGACTTAAAAGTTGTTAATTCTCCGTCTTTTAAAACAGCAATTCCTGCGCTGTCATAACCCCTATATTCAAGTTCTTTTAAGCCGTTAATTAAAATTTCTTTTTTTTCCTGCTTGCCGATATATCCAACAATCCCGCACATTCAAAGCCTTATAAATGATTTCAAAACTTATGTTCAATTATAACAAAATAAAGACGGGTTCAAATTTTTAAAGTATAATATCTAGATATGGATTTTTAAACAACTAAAAGACTCAAAGCCACCCTAGGAGACGAAAGATTGAGAAGCGACACAATTAAAAAAGGATTTTCAAGAACCCCACACAGGAGTTTGCTCAGAGGAGTCGGGCTAAAAGATGAAGATTTTGATAAGCCTTTTATCGGAGTCGCTAACAGCTATATTGACATTATTCCTGGACATTATTACCTAAATGATTATGCTAGAATCATCAAAGAGGAAATTAAAAAAGCCGGTGCTGTCCCCTTTGAATTTAATACCATTGGCGTAGATGACGGGATTGCAATGGGGCATAGCGGAATGCTTTACAGCCTACCAAGCAGAGAACTCATCGCTGATTGTATTGAAACGGTGATGAATGCCCATAAGCTTGATGCAATGATTTGCATTCCCAACTGCGACAAAATCGTCCCAGGTATGATAATGGGAGCATTACGGGTCAATGTCCCGACTATTTTTGTAAGTGGAGGTCCTATGCTTGCTGGCACACTAGAAGATGGAAGCAGGATAGGATTGTCGCAAGTCTTTGAAGCAGTCGGCGCTTATGAAGCCAAAAAAATCGGTGCGGACAAACTTTATGAAATTGAATGCAGAGCTTGTCCGAGCGGGGGAAGTTGCAGTGGTATGTTTACGGCAAATTCAATGAATACACTTTGTGAAGCAATGGGGATTGCACTCAGTGGCAATGGCACAATTGTAGCCCAAACCAAAGAAAGGGAAGCTCTATTAAGAGAGGCGGCAAAAAAGATTGTAGAAATTGCGCTTGATAAAGAAAAAAGCGAACAATACAAAATAAAAAATATCATCAACCAAAATGCCATTAACAATGCCTTTGTTGTGGATATGGCAATGGGAGGAAGCACCAATACAGTCTTGCATATGCTTGCTATCGCCAAAGAAGCTGGTGTTAATTTCAATCTTAAAGATATCAATGCAATCGCAAAAAATGTTTCCCATTTAACTAAAATCGCCCCTGCAGTGAATAATGTCTTTATGGAAGACATTAACCGCGCAGGCGGAGTGGATGCAGTAATGGCTGAAGTCAATAAGAGAGGAAATACCATTAAAGACACGCTAACCATTACGGGAAAAACGATACTTGAGCGCATCAAAGATGCTAAAATTACAGACCCTAGCATCATTCACAATAATGAAAACGCTTTCTCTCAAACAGGCGGGTTAAAAATTCTTTATGGCAATATCGCAAAAGATGGGGCTGTTATCAAAGCTGGTGCAATGGCTGAAAATATGAAAAATTTTACAGGAAGTGCAATTGTTTTTGACTCCCAAGAAGAGGCCATTAAAGGAATTTCTAATGGAAAAGTCAAAGCCGGAAATGTTGTAGTTATCCGTTATGAAGGTCCAAAAGGTGGTCCGGGAATGCCTGAAATGCTAAGCCCTACAAGCCTTATCAGCGGTATGGGATTAGGAGAAAGCGTAGCACTGATCACAGATGGACGATTCAGTGGTGCCACTAGGGGAGCTTGCATAGGGCATATCAGTCCAGAAGCTGCCCAAGGTGGTGAAATCGGATTGATTGAAAATGGCGATAAAATCAAAATTGACGTGGATAATGGGATTTTAGAATTGCTCCTTGATGCACAAACTCTCGAAGCCAGAAAGGCAAATTTTAAACCAAAGACAAAAGAAATTGAGGGAAAATGGCTAAAAAGATATGCCCTTTTAGTCAGCGATGCCTCTTGTGGAGCTGTGTTAAAAACAGAAATCTGATACTTTTAAACGACTATTGTTTGCCTTGATTAAGGTTGGGTTTATTATTTTTTAAACCTATCTGAATTTTATTTTTTGAACAAACAGCAAGGTTTGTCAAAAGAAAAATAAAATCAGCGCCAACTCTCTTATAATCCATAAAATATATTTTATACCTCTGTAATCTTTATTGTAAATAATAAATATAATTTCTATTAAAAAATCTCTGATATTTTGCAATTATTTAGCAATAAAAATATATAATAATGCAAAACTTAAAGACTCTCAATCAATTTCAAATATCTTTTAAGACCGGTTGGAAGTCAGTTTGCTTTTATGATGTCAATAAAAATTGCCCGATAATGGTATTAAGAAAAATCAAACTACAGATTTAATGATCGTATAGAAATTTTCACAGAGCTTCGCACTTATAAATAAAGCTTTAAGGCAAAATAACAGGTACCAAAACGATGAAATACTCTCAAAATCTCAATGAGATTCTTAGACCAAATGAAATGCCAATGTTCTGGGGTTCTTTGGCAAAACCCGATTTACCTCCTAAAATACGCTTAGTTTATGCACTCGGATGGATTGTTGTACTTTTTGCTGCAGGACTGCAAAACAATATGGTGATTGCTAATATTTATGAAATTCAGGGAAATTTAGGGCTCACTCCCGCACAAGGAACCATCATCACAGCTGCCTATTATATGGGATATGCTTGGATGAGTGTCGTTCTTTTTAAAATGCGCCAACAATTTGGGATGAAAATATTTTTTAGTTTTGCCCTCACGATTTTAGTGGTAGTCCACGGGATACAGATCCTTTATGAAGATTTTTATATAGCTGCTATCACGAGATTTTTAAATGGTCTAGTGGGCAGTAGCCTGACTACTTTATGTGTTTATTATGTTCTTCAAATGCTTCCTCCTAAAAAAAGTTACCTTACAATGTGCTTGAGCATCGGCTTAATACAAGTTGGATCTTCTGGTGCAAGATGGATGCTACCCTACTTAATGATCAATGAAAATGCCCACCTAGCAATTTTTATCGATATGGGCACAACTCTATTTGTTTTGGTTACTTATTTGCTCATTGAGCTTCCTCCATCTCAAACAGGAAAATCCTTTTCTTTAAGAGATGCACCTTCAATTCTTTTTTATGCAACTGGAACTGCAATACTTTGTCTGATTTTCAGTATCGGTAATACCATCTGGTGGAATCAGCCTTGGATAGCTTATGGTTTATGTATAGCAATATCCTGCTTCATATTATTTTTTATCCTAGAGCACTATCGGGAAAAGCCTTTAATTAATTTTTCTTTCATTGGTAAATTTCAAGTTCTCAGACTTTGTTTAGCTGCTGCATTTGCTCGTATGTGTTTAGCAGAACAAACTACAGGTGCCACAGGTTTATTCAAAAATGTATTGGGCTATACGGATTATCAACTCATACCTTATTATGGAGTCATTACACTTGGAGCGTTATTTGGAGGTCTGTCTTGCATTGCTGTAATGAGTTATAAACGAACCGGTCTGATTATGGTCATTTCTTTTGCTATGCTAATTGTCGGCTCATTTGCTTCAACAGGGCTTTCTCCATCAGTTATGCCCTCCAATCTCTACTTTTCTCAATTTTTAATTGCTGCTTCAAGTGTATTTTTTATCGGGCCATTATTTTCAGAAGGTATGACTATTTCACTGCCACGGGGAGGAAATTATGTTATTACATTTATTGTTATATTCGGCTTTTCTCAAAGCGTATTTGGCTTGCTAGGTTCAGCACTTATAGGGTATTTTATAAAAGTTTCAACCTCAACGCATCTTCAAAATCTCATCAACCATTCTCCTGATACAAGTGCATTAAACACACTCATTCCAAACCTGTCTGCAGAGCTAAATAAACAAGCTGGCGTGCTTGCTTATAATGATTTATTTTATATTATAGGTTTGAGTGCTGGAGCAATATTTGTCCTATTGACAATCCATTGGATCTACTATATGTTTTTAAAAACAACGCCGATTGATCGAGAATTAGATATTTTAGCCCGCAGAAGTGTTAATAAAAATTTAAAAACACAAGTTTTTATGCAAGAATTGGAAACTAAAACGCATAAAAATCAGTCTTAAAGGAAAGTTTATGCCATTTTCAAAACCATGGAGACCAAAAAAACCGACTTTATTCACTGCCATCATCGCTGCTTTTATTTTAATTTGTGCAATTTTAGCCATCCTATATGCTTGGGAATTGCCTCCATTTTTTAGAGGCATCATCAGTACTAATGATGCTTATATCCAATCTAAAGTAACGCTCATATCTCCACGAGTGAGTGGCTATGTGACTGAAATATATGTTAAAGATTTTGAAATGGTAAAGGCTGGGGAACCGATTTTACAAATCGATAAACAGATCTTTGTTCAAAAGGTTAATGAAGCCCAAGCTAATCTTGAAAGTACGGAAGCTGCTCTAATGAGCTATAAGCAAAATTATCAATTGCGTCAAGCAAATGTGAATGAAAAAAAAGCCATCATTGGCACCAATGAAGCCACTTATGATAATGCCTTTGCCCAAAACGAACGTGTGGCAAAACTCGTCAAAAACGGATCATTAAGCCAAAGAGAATATGAAGATACTCAAACAGCTCTCAAAAAAGCGCAATACGCCCTAGAAGAATCAAAAGCTCAATATAACAAAGCTGTACAAGATTTAGAAGCTTATCAAATCAGCAAATCTGCTCTTGAAGCCGATGTAAAAAGAGCTAGCGCACTTTTGGAATTAGCCAAAATCGATTTGGGTTATTCATTGATTAAAGCGCCTGTTGATGGCCAACTCAGCCAAGTTGGGGCAAGATTGGGGCAATTTGTCGCACAAGGCACCCCTTTAACCTTTTTAATACCAAATCTAAAATGGGTACAAGCAAATTTTAAAGAAACCAAAATGAAAAATGTCAAAATAGGACAGAATGCAACCTTTAGTGTCGATGCACTAGGAGGAGCAGTGTTGCAAGGAGTAGTGGAGAGAATTTCTCCCGCAACTGGAAGTGAATTTAGTCCGATTAAAGTAAATAACGCCACAGGTAACTTTATCAAAGTCATTCAAAGAATCCCCGTTCGTATCCGGATTGATGAGAACAATCCACTCTCAAAAAGACTCAAGCCGGGTATGAGTGTCATAGCCACAATCCACGTGCAAAAGGATTAAAATGCACTCCAAGCAAATCATTAGGATTTTAGGACTGGGCATCTTGCTCTGCTCTTGTTCCCTAAAAATTCCTGAAATTCCTAAAGATGCTAAAGTCAGCATTGAGATTGATGAGACTGCAAATGAAAAAATCAATAAAGATTGGTGGAAAAACTTTGAAGATAAAGATTTACTCTTTTTAATAGAGAAAGCAAGAGGCTACAACAGCGATAACCAAATTTCTCAAACACATATACAACAGGCTCTTGGAGCGCTTAAAATTGCTAAATCAACCCTATTTCCAAGTCTGAGCTTCAGTGCAAACCCTCAATATACTCAAAATCCTATGACCCCACTTTTTGGTTTCACCACTCCTATTGGAGTTTTGGATCCTTCATTGAATATTTCTTATCATTTTGATTTTTTCAAAAGAGATGCCAATGAACGAAAAAATAAACTTTATCAGACACAAGCTATAATCGCACAAAATTATGCAACAAAATTATCCATTGACGCAATAGTGGCAAAAACCTACATCAATTTAGTCGCACTTAAAGATCGCCTTAAGCTATTAGAAGATACCTTGAAAGCAAGAAAAATTCAATTGGAAATCTCTCAAGACAAAGTAATAGCAGGTTATACTAGCGGGTATGACAGCCAACAAGCAAAAATCCAATACGAAGCAGCAAAATCTCAAATAGCCCCCACGCAACTCGCAATTATCGAAACTGAAGATGCCCTCGAAGAACTCACAGGCGTGCGTGCAAAGGATTTAAAAACAGCTCAAAGCCTCAAACAAATCAATCAGCCTACCTTGCCTGATAAAATTCCCTCCTCAATCTTGAGAAACAGACCTGATATTGCTTATGCAGAATTTGAACTAGCTGCAAGCAGTGCAGCTCTTTCCAAAGCTAGAGCAAATTTTTTACCCGATTTTAATCTAATTGCCAATATTGGAGCCTTTATGGTTTCAAGTTTTACGGGAACTTCAGCTCTGATTCCTGTAGGTGCTTTGGGAGCAAGCATTTTAGCACCTATTTTTGAAGGAGGAAAACTTAAGGGAGAATTTGCCGTAGCAAATGCACAAAGAGATGAGGCTGCCTACACCTATAAAAAAATTGTCCTGAATGCTCTCAAAGAAATAAAAGATGCACAAGCTGGAATTGAATGGATTGCAAAACAACAGATTTCCCTAAATGAAGAACATAAAGCATCACTAAAAACTTTGGAATATGCAAACAGCAGATATAGCAGCGGCTATTCCTCTTATCTTGAAGTTGTTGATGCGGAACGCTCGCTTTTAGAGCTTGAAGTTCAAATCATCAATCTCAAAGCTGCATATATTGAATCACTCGTCAATCTTTATCACGCTCTTGGCAGTGGTTTTAATACTGATGAAGTCAAAATACCCGATTTAAAAAAGAAATAAAGAGGTTGTTTTAATCAAAACACAAGCAATTCTCTTTTGAGCTTATTTAAAGCATCAATCTGCTTTTTTAGGGCATCGATTTGTTCATTGATTTGAGAAAATAAAGCAATACTCAAACCTTCAGGCATATCCTGCGAACCTCTTTTAATCATAATATAATCAACTAAAGTGATCTTTGCCATATTGAGCAAAATTTGAATCTCATCCCTAATGGATTCAATATTTCTAAAAATCTCATCTATCTTTTCAAACATTTTTTTTCCTATTTGATTCCCGCACTGATGAGGGTATGCAGATGAAGAGCACCTTGCACATTCTTGTTTTTATCTGTAACCACAAGCAATTGAATTTTATTGTTTTCAACAAATGTAAGCGCATCTATGGCAAGCAAATCCGCATTATCACAATACTTTGGATTTTCTGAAGCATACAAAATAACAGGATCATTTAAACTAAAGTTTTCGCGCATCATTGCCCGACGCAAATCTCCATCACTCAGCACCCCAACTAACTTCCCATCTTTAACAATAATAGCATTCCCAAGTCTTGCTTCACTCATTTTAATCACTGCCTCTTTGAGGCTCATTTCAGGTTCAATAAAAGGCAAATCTTTTGTTTGCATTAAATCTTTTATTTTTACAAACAATCTTTTCCCCAAACTCCCACCTGGATGAAAAGAGGCAAAATCATTTTTGGAAAATCCTTTTTTCTTCATCAAGCAAACAGCTAAAGCATCCCCAAGTGCAAGAGTCAAAGTGGTTGAACTTGTCGGGGCGATACCCAATGGGCAAGCTTCTTTAGAAATATTAATAGGAATAAAATAATCGCCCATTCTTGAAACTGAACTGTGTGCATCTTTACTCATAGTAATCACCCCCGCGCCAAGACGTTTCAAATGAGGTAAAATCGCTATAAGCTCTTCACTTTCCCCGCTATAGCTGATAGCAAGCACAATATCTTCTTTCTCTACCATACCCAAATCCCCGTGCATCGCCTCAGTAGGGTGCAAAAAAAAGCTAGGTGTTCCCGTGCTAGCAAGAGTAGCTGCAATTTTAGCTCCCACTAACCCGCTTTTCCCTACGCCACAAACAATCAACTTTCCTTTCGACTCAAAAATCATCGAAACAATGCCATCCCAATCTGTTTCCAAACAATGGCAAGCTCCATCAAGCAATTCTTTAGCTTCAATCTCAAGAACCTCTTTGGCAATAAGCGCAAATTTCATAGCACCTCCTCAAGATACAAACACATTACTTACAATTGTCGGATATTTTTTAAGTTTTTTAAACAAAAGCTTTCTAGTTAGATTTCTCACTTCGTTTTCTAAAGTTTTTTGATTTGTCAAAACTTCTCTTTTAGCTGTCTTTATATACATTTCCAAAGCATTTTCGATTTCTTTGGCAAGTTCTTTTTCTTCTTTGAAATTCGCAATCCCTAAGGTTATTATTCTGGTATCTTTAAGGAGTTTTTGCTCTTGTGCGGAAACAAAAGCCGTAACTACAGCCATACCGCATTCTGCCAACCCTTGTCTGTCTAAAACAACATTGTTATCAATTTGCCTATTTACCTGATTATCTATGTAGGTCTTGCCACTTTTGATGGTACGTACTTTTCGGATATAGCTCGGATTCACCTCAATTTGATCCCCATCCTCCATTAAATAAATATTTTTTTCAGGTACCCCACATTTAATAGCAGTATCGCGATGTTTAGCAACGTGGTTGTATTCTCCGTGAACAGGTAAGAAAAATTTTGGCTTAATAAGCCTTAACATCAATTTTTGTTCTTCTTGAGCGGCGTGACCACTAACGTGAATCTCGCTAAAATCTTGATAAGCTACTCGTGCCCCTGATTTCATCAAAAAATTCAAAACGGTTGAAACCGAACCTTCATTTCCTGGGATCGCTTTAGCTGAAATAATCACCATATCCGTAGGCTTAATCTTGATATGACGGTGCTCATCAGTCGCCATTCGATAAAGCGCGCTCATTGTTTCTCCTTGAGAACCTGTTGTAACAATAAGAATTTCTTCATCGGGATATTTACTCACTTCGTGAGCCTCAATAAATATATTATGAGGTAAATCAATATAACCCAATTCTCTTGCTATATCAAGATTTTTTTCCATCGAACGCCCAATAACGGCAACCTTTCGATTGTATTTGATCCCATAAGTAATTGCTTGATAAACACGATGAATATTAGAAGAAAAAGTACTCATAATCACTCTGCCTTCTGCACTTTTAAATAAAGCATCAAACGTAGGTCCTACGCTTGCTTCACTAGGAGTAACACCAGGCTTATGAGAATTGGTAGAGTCACTAAGCAATAACATCACACCCTCTTCTCCATAATGTGCTAATCGGTGCAAATCAGTTGGGAGATTATCAATCGGGGTATGATCGATTTTAAAATCTCCTGTATGGATAATAATCCCAGCTTCAGTTCTGATTGCCAAAGCAGAGGCGTCAATGATAGAGTGGGTTATATGGATCCATTCTATTTCAAAATCGCCTATTTTTATCGGGTGACGTTTTTCGACAATTTTAAAAAATGAACGGTATTTTTTTAACCCGTGCTCATCAAACTTATTCCCTATCATTCCAAGCGCAAGAGGAGTACCATACAAAGGAAATTGCATTTGTTTATACAAATAAGGGACTGCCCCAATATGATCTTCGTGAGCGTGAGTGATCACAACGCCAGCAATTTTATCTTTAATTGCATATAGATAGCTGAAATCAGGTATCAAGATATCCACTCCGTGCATATTCTCCTCAGGAAAACTCATCCCCACATCAATGATGATTGCAGAAGTTTCAGTTTCCATTACCATCATATTCCCGCCTATCTCACCCAATCCTCCAAGAGGAGTAATGCGCACTCTAGATTTTGTATTGAGATTGAGTTTATAGTGAGGATTAAGGCTATTTTTTTGAATGCGCGTGTTGGTTTCAACCCCTTTTTTAAGATCTTTATGGAAACCTAAATTTCCCCTTTCATTCACACTTTGCACGTCTCTAACGCCGTTTTTAGATTCAATAGTATTATTTTGAGGGGTATTGGGATTTGTATTTTTATTTTTCCCTATCCATTTTCTAGGTCTTGGCTGAGTGTTTTCTACATTTGCGTTATTGGCATCGTTATTTTCTTGAGGTTTCTTAAAACGTGGTTTAAAAAACCTTCTTTTTTGTCCCTCTTTCGGGGAGGATGGTGTTTGATTGACATTTTCGTTATTATTATTTTCCATATTTTTCTGCCTTTAGATTTTCAAATATTTGGTGATAAGTCGCTGTTGTAATTTCGTGTGCTCTAATATTGTCTTCAATGCCCAATTTTTCAAATAATTTTTGCAAACTTTGCTTATCATATCCATTTGCAAGATTGCTTAATAATTTTTTTCTAGGAGAGCAAAAACAGATTTTAAGAAACTCTTCAAATCCTTCTTTTAAACAATTTCCATTTTTTCTCATCATAAATACAGATGAAGTAACCTTAGGTACAGGATCAAAAGCCTCTTTTGGAACATCAAAGAGCATTTGGGCAACTCCAAGCGTTTGGGTTATAACGCTTAAAGCACAAAAATTTCTCTCCTTGCTTTGAGCGCAAAACTTCTGGGCAACTTCTTTTTGAGTCATTACCACAAAACCTTTGCATTGAATGTCTCTCAATGTTTTCAATAAAATAATGGAGGCAATATAATAAGGCAGATTGGAAATCAAAACATACTCCTGATCATCTAACCAACCCTTAATATTAGGCAACTCCAAAACATCCTGACAAATCAATTCAAAATCTCCGGAAATAGTAAAACTATTATACTTTTGCCCAAGAAAAGAACACAAATCTCTATCGACTTCATAAGCCTTGAGTTTATAAAACTCAAGCAACTTATCTGTTAAATCACCCAAGCCAACCCCAATTTCTATCAGTTTTTCACCTTGCCACACATTGGGAATGGATTGGACAATCCTACCGACATACACAGTATCTTTTAAAAAATTTTGTCCAAACTGCTTTTTGGCTCTATAGTGTATGGCTCATCTCCATAAAAATTTGTCTGCATTTTATCCATTTTTTTATGATTTGTAAATAGTGAAGTTAAGGTAAGAAATATTATAATAATCCAATGATTATGGAGAAAACTATGACCCCTTTTGCAAAACGTATTATCCCCTGTCTGGATATTCATAACGAAAAAGTTGTCAAAGGTATTAATTTTGTCGGTTTGAAAGATATGGGCGATCCTGCTGCAATGGCAAAAAAATATAATGATGCAGGTGCAGATGAATTAGTCTTACTTGATATCAGTGCAACCCATCAAAACCGCAATCCGATGATCAATACCATCAAATCAGTTGCAAAAGTTACTTTTATACCTTTGACAGTAGGAGGAGGCATAAAAAATCTTCAAGATATCTATTATCTTCTTGAAGCAGGAGCAGATAAAATCAGTCTCAATAGTGCAGCTATTAGAAATCCTAAACTCATCACAGAAAGTGCCACACGATTTGGCACTCAATGCGTCGTAATAGCCATTGATGTCAAAAAACATTTAACATTACCAGATAAATGGGAGGTTTATATACAAGGAGGCAGGGAAAATACAGGCAAAGATTTATGCGAATGGGTCAAGGAATGTTATGAAAGAGGAGCAGGAGAGATTTTACTGACTAGTATGGACACAGATGGAACAAAAACCGGCTATGATTTAAAAGCCCTTGAAAGTATTAGAAAACTTGTAAATATTCCCATTATTGCCAGTGGCGGAGCAGGAAAAAAAGAACATATTTTAGAAGTTTTTAGAAATAATATTGCTGATGGAGCACTGGCTGCGAGTATTTTCCATTTTGATGAAATCAAGATTGATGAGCTTAAAAATTATCTCAATCAGAATAAAATTTCTGTAAGGATTTAGATGTTTATTTGTGCAGGAAAATCCGAAAGTTTTAGTTTTGCTAAATCTATCGGTATTGGCTTAGTCGAGAGTGCTTTAAATCTTAGTAAAATTTGTAGCTATGAATTTGTCGATTCTTTGATATTTATTGGCAGTGCCGGATCGTATAATCCCCAAATTCCTCTTTTTGAAATTTTTTCAAGCACTTGTGCCACACAAATAGAAGCAAGTTATGTTTATCATCAAAGCTATACGCCCATTGACAATCAGATCAAAACTGAATCTCAAAAAGTTCCACGTGAAACAAAAAAATCAATCGTCAATTCCAGTAATTATATCCATACAAATTCAGATTTTTCAAAAAAAATGCTTGATGCTGGAATAATGCTTGAAAATATGGAGTTTTTCTCTGTTTTAAAAGTGGCTCAAGATTTTGACATAGAATGTTGTGGGATTTTTTGCGTTACTAATTATTGCAATGAGAATGCACATCAAGATTTCTTATCAAACCATCAAAAAGCAAAAGAAATCCTTGAGACCTATATTCGAAAAAATTATTTCTTATGAGCATAACAATGAAAAAAAATATTTATGACTACACATTGAAAGAACTTCAAGAGAAGCTTCAACCGTCGTTTCGTGCGAAACAAATTTATCAATGGCTCTATATTCGATATGAAAATACATTTTCAAAGATGATCAACCTCCCTCAATCAATGCGTCAAGATTTAGAAAATGAATATGAAATCAAAAATCTAAATATTATCCGTACTGAAACCAGCAAAGATGGGAGTAAAAAATATCTTTTTAAGACAAAAGACGGGCTAAGTTTTGAAAGCGTTTTGATTAAAATGAGGGATAAAAAACTCAATTCAAATGGACAAATCATTGAAAGCGAAAAATGGACTTGTTGTCTCTCAAGTCAAATAGGATGTAAAGTAGGTTGTGCATTTTGTTACACGGCAAAAGGCGGTTTTGTAAGAAATCTCAGCAGTGGCGAAATCGTAGAACAAGTCGTCCAAATCAAAAAAGACAATTCAATCGCTCCTGAAAAGCGAATCAATATTGTTTATATGGGTATGGGGGAACCCCTGAATAATATGCAAAATGTAACCCACGCTATTGAAATTTTATCCGAACTTGATGGATTATCCATATCTGCAAGGAGACAAACAATTTCAACAAGCGGGATTGCTCCTAAAATTATAGAATTAGGCAAACTGAACTTGGGTGTCCAACTTGCAATTTCACTACACGCTGTAGATGACGAACTTAGAAGCAAACTCATTCCAATGAATAAAGCATATAATATCGAAAGTGTCATCCAAGCTGTAAAAAATTTCCCCGTAGATGAAAGAAAAAAAATTATGTTTGAATACTTAGTCATCAAAGACATTAACGACAATATTCAAAGCGCTAAAAAACTTTTGAAACTCCTTGATGGCATCAAAGCAAAAGTCAATTTGATCTTGTTTAACCCTCACGAAGGATCTCAATTCCAAAGACCTGATTTAAATCAGGTAAAAAAATTTGCGGATTTTTTGATTAATAAAGGTCTTTTATGCACCATCAGAGAATCAAAAGGAATTGATATCAGCGCAGCTTGCGGGCAATTGAGAGAGAAAGAATTGTCAAAAATATTTTAAATGTTTCATATGGAACATAAAAGGAAAAATGTATGGATTTATTAGATTTATCTCTATTGATTTTTTTGATATTAGTATTTGTTATCGGGATAGGTTATTACCTCTGGTACAGTTTTAAAAAATAAGGAGTAGATCAATGCTAGTTCATATCTGTTGTTCCGTAGATAGCCATTATTTTTTAAGCGAATTACAAAAAATTTATCCAAATGAAACCTTCATCGGTTATTTCTATAACCCCAATATTCATCCAAAAAGTGAATACGATTTACGATTGCAAGATGTCAAAAGAAGTTGCGATCTGCTTGGTGTCAAATTGATTGAAGGAGAATATGACACACAAAATTGGTTTGAAGAGGTCAAAGGACTTGAATGCGAACCCGAAAAAGGTGATCGATGCACACAGTGTTTTGATATCCGTCTTGAAAAAAGTGCTTCATTAGCCAAAGAAATCAATGAAAACAAATTTACGACAACCCTGCTTTCAAGTCCGATGAAAGAGCAAGAAAAACTCTATGCACAAGGAGATATCATTGCTGAAAAAAATAATTTAGAATTCATCAAAATCAATGTGCGCGCCAATGGAGGCACACAAAAACAAAATGAAATTGCCAAAGAAAATAAACTTTACAGACAAAATTACTGCGGATGTAAATTCGCACTTGAACAACAAAGAACCAAGCAAAACAGATTTTCTCTCGAAATGATCAACCACATCGGAGCTCAAATACTTCCTGGCAGTATTGAAGAAAGATACACAACCTTCGCCCACAGAGATACACTTGAAAAACAAAACAAAGAATATATATTATCGCAAAGAAAATATTTGGTATGGAGACTACTAAATGCAAAGATCCAGCAAGGTGATGAATTTCTATCTAGTTATATCATTGCAAAATCCCAAAATAAAAAAGACGTTAGAACCGGATCAATCGTATGGATTAAGCCAAACTTATTTGAAAGCTCATCAAATTTTTATATAACAAAAGAAAAAATACACGCATATCAAACTAAAAATTACCTCGTAGGTTTCTGCAAAAAAGACGATACTATTTTTGTGCATTTAAAGCTATTGAATCTATTGCTTGATACTTCTTACAAGACAATCAAAGAGCTTTTATACAATCCTCCAAAATATGAAGATGAACTATTTTTTAGAAATATCCTATGCGGTTATGAAAGCATCAATCCAATTATCATAGTAGATAAAATTTTTTATGAAAGCATACGCGTAAATATTCAAAGCATTTTCCAAGAAGAAACAATTTTTAAAGTGATACAAAATTTGTAATTAAAATATATTTTGCTAAAATCACACATAAAAGTAATATGCATAAAGGTCTGAAATGATGGACATCAATAAAATAAAAAAAATACTCCCTCATCGATATCCAATGCTCTTGGTTGATAAAATCATCGATCTGGAAGCCAATAAAAGCATCAAGGCATACAAAAATATCACAATCAATGAAGAAGTATTCCTAGGACATTTTCCAAAGCAACCTATTTATCCTGGGGTAATGATTGTTGAAGGAATGGCTCAAGCCGGAGGTGTCTTGGCATTTATCAGCACTTGGGGAGATGATATAGCAATGGCTGAAGATAAAATCGTCTATTTTATGACTATTGACAAAGTGAAATTCCGCATACCCGTAGTCCCTGGAGATAGACTTGAATATGAGCTTAACGTCCTTAAACATAAAGGTTCTGTATGGCAATTGGAGGGAAAAGCTTTTGTCGAAGGAAAAATAGTTGCTGAAGCCGAATTAAAAGCAATGGTAGCAGATCGAGAAAAGGATTAAAAATAATGGCAAATCAAAAAAAGATAGCATCCACTGCAATTATTAAAGAAGGTGCCAAAATTGCTCAAAACGTTGAAATCGGGGATTTTTGCGTCATAGGAGAAAATGTTATAATAGAAGAAGGCTCTAAACTCTATAATAATGTAACAATTTTAGGCAATACCAAAATAGGAAAAAATAATACCATATTCCCTTATGCAGTTTTAGGAACAATCCCACAAGATTTAAAATACGAAGGCGAAGAAGTGGAATTGATTATCGGGGATAACAATCTCATTCGCGAACATTGTATGATCAATCCCGGAACCAAAGGAGGGATCAGCAAAACCATCATCGGAAACCAAAACCTTTTGATGGCATTTGTCCATATAGCTCACGACTGCATTATTGGAAACCATTGTATCCTTGCAAATAACGCTACTTTGGGCGGACATATTCTTATGGGGGATTACGTCAATATAGGGGGAATGACTCCGATTCATCAATTTGTTCGAATTGGTGATGGAGCAATGATAGCAGGCGGATCAGCACTTACTCAAGACATTCCTCCATTTTGTATGGCAGAAGGCAATCGAGCAGTTATTCGAGGGCTTAACAGACATCGTATGAGAAAGCTTTTTTCCCACGAAGATATTGATCTTATCAATCAACTTTACAAAAGATTATTTGCAGGAACAGCTCCATTAAGGGAACTTGCACAAAATGAAATTCAAAAAAATCCAAATAATGAATACACACTCAAAATATGTAATTTTATCTTACAATCAGAGCGTGGCATTCCAATCAAAAAAGGTGGTTTAGATGATTAAAGAAAAACGCTGCAGTTTTTGTGGCAAAATCGAATCGGAAAAATGCATTGTCTTCTCATCGGGCAAAGAAGGAGTGGATGCCCATATTTGTGAATTTTGCATCAAAAATTTTTATAAGATACTCACCGGAGGACAAAAAGAATTCAAACAAGATTCTCCCAAAGAAACATTTGAACTCAAAGAAATTCCTTCACCCAAAGAACTCAAAAAAGCTTTGGATGAATATGTTATCGGACAAGAAAATGCAAAAAAAGTATTTTCTGTTGCTGTCTATAATCACTATAAACGAATACTTAGCAAAAATTTTGAAGATGACGCAGATGTGGAAATCTCCAAATCTAATATTCTCCTCATCGGTCCTACAGGAAGCGGAAAAACATTGATGGCTCAAACACTAGCAAAATTCTTAAACATTCCGATTGCAATTTGTGATGCCACAAGCCTTACAGAAGCTGGCTATGTCGGAGAAGATGTGGAAAACATCTTAACTCGCCTCCTTCAAGCTGCTGATGGTGATGTAGAAAAGGCTCAAAAAGGAATTGTTTTTATTGATGAGATCGACAAAATATCAAGATTATCAGAAAATCGTTCCATCACTAGAGATGTTTCGGGTGAAGGCGTACAACAAGCGCTATTAAAAATCATTGAAGGAAGTCTTGTAAATATCCCTCCAAAAGGCGGAAGAAAGCATCCAAACCAAGATTTTATTCAGATAGATACAAGCAATATTCTTTTTATTTGTGGTGGCGCATTTGATGGGCTTACAGAGATCATCAAAAAACGATCCGTAAATAATATCTTAGGTTTTGGCAGTGAAAAAAAGACAAAAATAGAACAAGAAGATATTTTACATCTAGTTGAACCTGATGATTTGGTTAATTATGGTCTTATACCCGAACTCATTGGGAGACTCCACGTCATCACTACCTTAGAATCAATCACAAAAGATGCAATGATTGAAATTCTGACCAAACCTAAAAATGCCCTAATCAAACAATATCAAAAATTATTTAAAATTGATGATGTAGAATTGGTTTTTGAAAAAGATGCCATAGAAAAAATTGCCGAACTTGCTATTGCTAGAAAAACAGGTGCAAGGGGATTGAGAGCAATTGTTGAAGAATTTAGTACCGATATTATGTTTGATTTGCCTGAATTAAAGGGTTATGAGGTTATAATAACAAAAGACTGCGTGTCAAAAGCAAGCAAACCCCTTTTGATAAAAAAGAAAAAACTCTCTCAAAGAAATAAAGGAGCTTGATGATATTAGACAAAGTAATAGGGCTATTCTCTCACGATATAGCCATCGATCTAGGAACAGCAAACACAATCGTTTTGCTCAAAGGACAAGGAATCATTATCAACGAACCTTCAATCGTAGCTGTTAAAACAAACAAATACGATAGGGATGGGGCAATCTTGGCAGTCGGTCACGAAGCAAAAGAAATGATCGGAAAAACGCCTGGAGGAATTCAAGCCATCAGACCGATGAAAGATGGTGTAATTGCAGATTTTGATGTAACTGAAAAAATGATTCGCTATTTTATCGAAAAAGCTCACAAACGAAAATCCTTAATCCGCCCTAGAGTTATGGTCTGCGTCCCATATGGCTTAACCGGGGTAGAAAGAAAAGCCGTCAAAGAATCTGCAATGAGTGCAGGCGCACGAGAAGTATTTTTGATTGAAGAACCAATGGCTGCAGCTATTGGAGCAGGTCTTCCTGTCAGAGAGCCTCAAGGAAGCCTGATAGTCGATATTGGCGGAGGAACTACAGAAATCGGCGTGATTTCCCTTGGCGGACTTGTAATTTCTAAATCCATTCGCATAGCCGGAGATAAACTGGATGTAGCCATTGTTGATTATATCCGCAAAAAATATAATCTTCTCATTGGCGAACGCACAGGGGAAGAAATAAAAATCCAAATCGGTTCGGCTTCACCTCTAGAGGCTCCTTTGTCTATGCAAGTCAAAGGAAGAGATCAGGTAAGTGGCTTGCTTAATACCGTAGAACTCACAAGCGAAGATATTCGCGATGCCATTAAAGATCAGCTCAGGGAGATCAGTAATGCCTTAAAAAGCGTTTTAGAATCTGTGCCACCGGATTTAGCAGGCGATATTGTAGAAAATGGTATCGTATTAACAGGAGGAGGAGCGCTCATCAGAGGATTGGATAAATATCTTTCAGATATTGTAAAGCTCCCGGTGTATATCGGGAACGAACCCCTACTTGCAGTTGCAAAAGGTACGGGAAAAGCAATCGAAGAACTTGATTTATTACATCACATAGGCGCTCATGATTAATTGATGGATTCCAAATCAAATGAAGTATAAGCTACTTTCTCTTATTGTTGTTATAGTGGCTTTGCTATTTATTATTTTTGACTCAAATCAGTTCTTGCGTTCAGAAACCTTGATTTTGACTGATAAATTTAAAATCTGGTTTTTCAATACCCAAGAGACGATTAAGCTTTCTTATGAAAAATATCTCCAACAAGCTAATAGCATTGAGAAATATAAAGAAAAATTGAAAGATTATTCCAAAACACGACTTGAATTAAAAACGCTTCAAACACAATTTGAAGAATTGTCAGATTTTATCAAGCAAAAGTCCTCCAATCAAAATCCTGATTTTATTGCTACAAAAGCATTTTCATATGTGGGAATCGGAAATTATGATCGTATTTGGCTTGATTTAGATATTTCTACTTACCCTAAAAATAAGATTTTTGGAATTGTTCAAAATGGGAATGCACTTGGAATCGCCATCAACAAAAACGATAGATTGATGGGATTGTTAAACGGAGATGAAAGCTGCAGTTACGCTGTTTATATCGGGGATCAAAAAACTCCTGCAATCATCAGATACAATAGTGCCGATCCTAAAAAAATTCTCGCTGACTTTATTCCATCTTGGTTAAAAGTCAATGTAGGCGATGAGGTTACTGCAAGTGGTCTAGATGGTATCTTTACTCCAGGTATCCCTGTGGGTCAGATCACATCTGTTGCTCAAAATTATGGCTACATCACAGCAGAAGTTTCCCCTTATGCCAAAAAAAACCATCTCGGCTATATGTGGCTAATTGACACGAAGATTATCCAAACAAACTCTGATTTCCTTCATAAAGATCTAGAAAATGAATAAAAATTCTCAAAATTCCATCGAAAATATTTATTGCAATCTTTTGGAAGCAACGCAAAAAAGTCAAATCGATCGGGCTTTAAATGAGTTTCTCGGACTCCTTGAAAACTCGCCCGAAAAGCTTTTATCTAAATCTCAAAATCTCATTTCCCTCTTTAAAGACAAAATCTATGAATATGTTTTTTCAAAAGGAGAAATTTTAGAAAAATTTTATCTTTGTCTTTATGCCATTACAGAACCAAACTCCAAAACAGATCAAAGGTTTGAGCCATTCATTCGCATTTCCAAAGAAAATTTATTTTCCAAAGGAATTAGCGATGAAGAAAATATAATGCTTTTAGAATTGGGCGCTATTGCAAAGATTTTATCAGGAGATAAAAACGAAGGTATCAAATACTATATCAGAAATATTTGTCTCATTGATATGCACACCCCTTCAGCTCAAAAAAGTGCGAACTTTATTTTAAAATCTTTTGTCCTACTCCAAATCCCTTTTGAAACATTTATCCAAGCAATGGAAGAAGTCTTAGAGCCTGAAAATATTCTGCATTTAGATAGCAAACGCAGGCGTTCTGTTTTTAATTGGCAACTGCACGTATTTTGGAATGTAAAACACTTCTTCAATCATCGTGATTGGCTTAAACTCTATCCCTTGTGGGAAAAAATATTTTATGCAACACTTGAAAATACCGATTCCAAAAAAATTGACGAAGCACTTTATTTGCAATTTTTTATCTATCATATGTGCGGCAATAGCTTCACTTCTCAAGAAGATTGGAAAACATTCAATCAAAAAATCTCTCAAAAAGCCTCCCTAGTCTATAAAAAATTTGCCCAAACTTTCTCCCTGCCAAAGCTTAGCTCCCGAACCAAAATTAAAAAAACTATCGGGTTTTTAAGAGATAGATTTGTAGAAAATTCCCCCTACAAAGTCGAATACAGCTTTTTGAAAACTTTAATGCAAAATGAAGAATTCAAAAAATGCTATGAAATTAAAATATATCTGATGGGCTTTTTAGAAAAAAGCGATGATGATATACGTATCAAAGAATCTTATGAGGCTTTGGGTATCAAAATCGTAAATGTGATCGCTCCATTCAATCAAGATGGCTATTATAATTCTCATTTATCCAAAGCTCTAAGCATTAGAGAAGCTATCCTCAAAGATGAAACAGATATCCTTATTAGCCCTAACAACGGCTATGGAATTAGTGATTTTATCCTCGCTTCAAGAAGTGCTCCAAAACAAATCTTTTGGAGCCACGGGAACTTTGTCTATGATATTCCTGAAATTGATCTAAAAATTACCCATATCTGCGCCCAATCAGGAGCCCTAAAATATGAAGGATATGATTTTACAGGCATTAGTGTCAGTATGGAATCAGAATTTTACAATCCCTCCATCAAGACAGATCTAATAGAAAAAGAAAAGCTCAAATACCCCGAAGGAAAAATGATCCTTGGAGTCATCGGACGACTTACAAAAATCGATTCTCTTCCTTATCTGAAAAGTGTTATCAAGATTATGCAAAATTTTCCTGAAACGATATTTTTAGGATGCGGGACGGGAAACGTTTATGAGATCAAACAAAAAATTGCCTCTATAGATTCTGAAATTTTAAAAAGATTCTTTTTTCCTGGTTATGTCGATAGTACAATTTATGGGCATATTATTGATTTTTGGCTTGATAGCTTCCCAATGGAACAAGGCGAAAGCAAAGTAGAATTCAATGCCAAAGGTGGCATTATTTTAAATCTTTCCAAAGAAAATAAAAAAGAGCGCAAAAGCCGCATTCAAAATTGGATTGAAAAAAATTCACAAGAAGTCCAAAAAGAATGTCAAAAATCAAATATTACTCTAGAGACCCTAAGAAAAATTTGGATCGAAGACATATCTTGCATTGCCTTTGAACAAGATGAGTACATAAAAAAAGCCTCAAATATCCTAAGTCTTTCAAAAGAGCAAAAACAACAACTTTCAAACAATAGGCTTTTGTTACGAAAAATATACGACAATGTACGCAGAAACAATGGAATTGAATCTTTTTTAAAAGTAATTGAAAGTGTCTAAAATAGGAATTTTTGGGTTTGGAGAAACAGGAAAAACTTTTTCTCCTTACTTCAAGACTTAAATATTAAAAATATGATTATCTGTGATGAAAACAATGCACAACCCCCTATTACTTCTAATCCTGCTTCATTAAAAGAATGTGTAGTGATAGTGATTTGTAGTGCAAAAACAGAGCTTCAAGAAATTTTTGCCCAAAAACTCTCTAATCTCAAAATAAAAAAAGAAAAAATACGCTTTTATACCGACTGCTTTTATATTTCCTATTGGCTAAAAGACTGGATTAAAAATCATTTTGAATATAGTGATGAAGAAAAATTCATTCAAATGCTCCTATCGGACACCCCTTATTTGAAAAATCTCCAAAAAATATTTAAAAATATACTTGAAACCATTCCCAAACCTGATAAAGATGCAAGTTTTTATGATGATTTGTATCTCATCAATCAAACAAATGCAAAAACCTATAAAGAAAGCATCTATTATCTGGGGTGGGAATACGCCCAAAAAATTTTAAGCGCGTATAAAAAACCCGTTTGTGTGCTTGATATAGGTTGTGGGACAGGAGATTTCGGAAAAATGCTCTATGAAAAAAATATAAAAAACTATCTCGGGATAGACTTTAGCCTTCAAGCCTTAAAAATTGCCCGAAAAAAAATTCCTTCTTGGGAAAAAAAATTCATTCAAGAAGATATTTTCACAACCGATAAAATCACCAAAGCTTACACGCATATTTGTATTTTTGAAGTCCTTGAACACATCAATCAAGATTTAGAAATTTTAAAAAAAATACTGCCTAAAACCAATATTATTGCTTCGGTGCCAAACTTTTATTCAAAAGGTCACGTCAGAATCTTTGAAAACGAAAATGCTATCAGAAAGAGATACACTTGTTTGCTTGATTTTATAGATTTTTTTGAACTTCCTATCCAAAAAAACGGCGCTAAAATATTTTATTTTCACGCACTCAAAAAGTAACTTTATGTCAAAAATTCTCGTTTTGTGTGCTGCAAATCCTGCAACCAATCCAAGACCTCAAAGAATGATTACACTCTTAAAAAAATACCACAAAGTCTATGCAATGGGCATTAATGCCTCTGAAATAGAAAATGTAGAGGTTTTTAGCTATCCTACATATAAAAAAAGAAATTTTTTTGAAGAAATATGTCTTTATAAAAATGTCATTTTCAAAAACTGGCAAAAACTCATTGATACCAAAAATCGCTTAGAAATTCCAAAAATACTCAATCGCTATGCCTTTGACCTCATTATCTGCCACGATCTTGTACTTCTCCCCATTGTACTTAGATGTAAAAAAAATGCAAAAATTCTCTTTGATGCTAGAGAATTCTATCCTGCTCAAAACAAAACTAACTTAAGATGGAGATTTCTTTTTTCAAAATTCAACGATTATTTGTGCAAAACCTATCTTCCTCAAATTGATTGTACCATCACGGTATCAAAAGGACTTCAAGAAGCCTATAAAAAAAACTATGGAATTGAATGTAGGCTTTTTTATTCCCTCCCTCAATATCACGACTTAATACCCTCACAAATCAATCCAAATAAAATCAAAATCATCTATCACGGAGCAGCCAATCCAAACCGAAAAATAGAAAAAATGATTGAAGTCTCCAAATACCTACAAGAACGTTTTGAACTTGATTTTATGTTGATAAATACAGATGAAAACTATATGAAGTTTTTGAAAAAAAAGGTCGATAAAATCCGTCTCAAAGGGAAAAAAGTTGCCATCATCCCACCGGTAACTTATGACAAAATCATTCCTTTTACTTCCGATTATGATTTAGGGCTTTATGCCATCCCTCCAAGCACCTTAAACCTCAAACACGCCTTGCCAAACAAGTTTTTTGAATACATTCAAGCCAGACTCGGACTCATTATCACACCAAACCCTGAAATGATTCCTTTTATCCATACTTATAAAAACGGACTCATTATCAAAAATTTCAGACCAAAAACAATCGCGAATGCGATTAACGCACTTGATGAGAAACAAATCAAAAAGCTTAAAGAATGCTCAAACAAGGCAGCCAAAACCCTCAATATCAAAATGAATCAAAAGAACATAGACAACATCATCAAATTTCTATGCCCATAAATCAAAAGTTTTTCTTCCCTTTTGAAAAATCAATCAAATCTTGCGTGCTGATAATGCGCTTAGGCAACGAATATAAACAAATTTCAAAAACCTTTGAAGCACTCAAAGCATCTGCATATGCTCGGTGAGAAACAGGAATATTGATGCCTAAAAAAAGGTTTAAAAAACCTAAAGAATACCTTGGAGACAAGATAGTTCTACGAGCCAAGTCAATGGTACATATTTTAGGGTTTAAAATCTGATTTAGTCCAATCTTATCCATATGATAGCTGATGAAGCCATAATCAAAATTTACATTATGTGCTACAAAAACGCTCTCTCCCAAAAATTCCTTAAATTTTCTCAAGACTTCAGAGACTTTTGGGGCATTTTGGATTGTTTTGGCACTAATGCCAGTGAGTTCAGTAATTTTCTCCGGAATTTCTTTGGCATAAACAAAGCTTTCAAATTTACCTATCGTTTGACCGCCTTGATACTTCAATGCTCCAATTTCAATAATCGAAGAAATATCAGGCTTTGCTCCAGTAGTTTCAATATCTACAAAACAAAAAACTTGTTCTTTCCATTTTGTTTTTGATGTAGTCAAAATTATATTTTCATCCTCTTGCCTCAAAGGAAAGCCGCACGATTTTAATATTTCAAGCCCTGTTTCAGAGTCTGCATAAAGCCCCTCAATATTAGCCAAACGATTTAAAAACTCCTCTTTATTTATCGGGGCTACTTTCAGTCTGTCATAAAGCTCAGAATAATTCATCGCAAAGAAGAAATCGCTTTTTTATAATCGCTGCTGCCAAACACATAACTGCCTGCCACCACTATATCTGCCCCTGCTTGTTTGAGTGAAGCAATATTTTTATCACTCACTCCCCCATCAACTTCAATGAGGCAATTTGGATTTTTAGCAAGAATAATATTTTTAACATTTCGGACTTTTTCAATCATACTAAGAATAAATTTCTGTCCTCCAAATCCCGGATTCACGCTCATCACTAAAACCATATCAATATCAGGCAAAATATATTTGAGTAAATCTTCACTTGTATGCGGGTTTAAAACCACGCTTGGACGTATCCCCTGATTTCTGATATAAGAGATTAGGCGATGGAGATGTTTTTCCTCTTCAATATGCACGCTTATAAATTCAGGATTGCAAGGAACAAACAAATCCACAAAAAATGTAGCATTTTTAACCATCAAATGAATATCCAAAGGCTTAGAAGCAATCGCAGCAACCTTTTCAACCACAACAGGACCAATCGTCAGATTAGGCACAAAATGTCCATCCATCACATCAATATGCACATAATCACACCCCGCTTCACAAATTGAACTGACCTCTGAACCCAGATTTAAAAAGTCCGCTGATAAAATACTTGGAGCAACAAGCATAAAAACCTTTCTTAAAAATTAAAATTCTAAAAGAAAAGAATAACATAAAACCTAATAAGATATAATTTAGCCAAAAAATTTTGGAGTAAAAATGACAAAAGATTTTATCCCTTTATTGCAAAAATGTTCCCTTCAAATCCAAGATCTTTTAAAAACAACTCCTGCTTGCTATTTAAACACTACAAATACAAGTGGGGATGCGCAATTACAAATTGATGTTGCAGCCGATAAAATCATTGAAAAAGAACTGATGGGATCAAAATTCATAGCAGGTCTTTGCAGTGAGGAAAAATCTGAGGCGATTTTTAAAGACACTGGTTCATATTTGGTTGCTTATGATCCGCTCGATGGATCTTCAATCATCGATTCGAATTTAAGCGTCGGATCTATTTTTGGCATTTATGAAAAAGAATTTAAAGCAAGTGCTCTAGTGGCAAGTGCATATGTCGTCTATGGACCCAAGCTTGAATTTGTATTTGCAGATGACAAATTAACTCATTTTATTTACAATACAAACGGCTGGGAAGAAAAAAATCTTGCAACACTCAAAACTCAAGGCAAAATCAACGCTCCTGGAGGCACTCAAAAAAATTGGGATCCAAAGCACAAAAAACTCATAGAATCTCTTTTTGAAGAAGGTTATCGTTTGAGATATTCAGGTGGTATGGTTCCTGATTTGCATCAAATACTCATCAAAGGTGGAGGATTATTCAGCTATCCTGCGACTTTAGATTCCCCAAAAGGAAAACTAAGAAAACTCTTTGAGGTATTTCCCTTTGCATTCATCTATGAAAAAGCTGGAGGAGAAGCCATAGATGGGAAAAAGCGACTTCTTGAGCTTGAAATTCAAAGCTTACACGAAAGCACGCCTTGTTTTTTTGGCTCCAAAAATGAAATAGAAAAAGTGAGAAAATATTATGAGTGAAGCCCAAACGCCTAAAGATATCTGGGAAAGCAAACTTGAAGAAAAATTATTATTTTTAAAAAATTGCCAACAGGAAAAATCTCTTCAAAGCTGCTTTAAATGTGAAAAAATCTTGGATTGCCAAGTCCGAAAAGATTATGTCAAAGCCGTATATGAAAGTATGAATAAAGGACAAACTGGGGATTTTGAATTTTGATTTGGATTGATATTATTGACCCTAAATATGCTTTATTTTTTAAAAACCTCATCCCCAAGCTCCAATCCTTAGACGAAGTACTCATCACTACAAGAAAAAGCAAAGATTACAATGAATGCGCAAAGCTTTTAGAACTTTTTGAAATAGAAGCCATTGAAGTTGGAGGCTATGGCGGGGCAAGTTTGATAGGAAAATTTGAATCAAGATTACAGAGACAAAAAAATTTTTTAAAGCTCTTTAAAAAAATCGGTATTCCAAAAATTTTTATCACAGGTGCAAGTGCAGATGGAACGCAGTGTGCCTATGGATTAGGAATTCCTGTTGTCCAATTTTCTGACACACCTCTTAAAAGCGAATATTTTTCTTTAGAAAAAGTTACCCTGCTTTCTCGCCTCACATTGCCTCTAAGCTCACTCATCTTTCGCCCCTTTATTGTTCCTGAAATTTGTTATAGTGCGCTTGGAATACCTTCAAAAAATATTATCGCATACAATTTTATTGATGTAGCATTGTGGCTAAAAGATTTAGCCACAAAAAAAGATTTTAGAGAAATCTATCATATCCCCAAAAAAAGACCCTGCGTTTTAATCCGTGAAGAAGAATACAAAGCCCATTACGTCGAAAAAAAATTGACAATTATCTATGAAAGTATTGCCTTGCTTGCTTCAAAAACAGATGCGAATTTAATTTTAATGCCCCGCTATGGAAGCAAACAATTAAAAAAAGACTTTGGCAATTTAAAAAATGTCTTTATCCTAGAAGATAAACTCTTGCCAAATCAATTTTATCCCTTTATAGATGTTCTCATCGGGGGAGGGGGCACGATGAATTTGGAAGCTTGTTATTTAGGAATTCCAACCATCTCCACTCGATCTTTATTCTTATTTCACGACAAATATCTTTTGGACAACGACTTGATGAAACATTGCAAGACACCTCAAGAAGTTTGTAACGAAGTAAAAAAACTTTTGGATTCAAAAATACAAAAAGATGTTTTAAAATCAAAAGCTCAAAAATTATTTGAACCTGATAATGCTGATTTTGATGGTATTTTTAAAGAAATAAAAGCAAGATTTTATGCCTGAATTGACCTTGTATTATGATGGGGAATGCCCGATTTGCAAACAATATTCTATTTTTTTAAGGATCAAAAAAACCCACCGCTTAATCCTTAAAGATGCTAGAAAATCCCCTGAATTAAAAGCTATTTGTGAAGATAACCACATAGATATTAACGATGGTATCATATTGCTTAGTGAGACAGGAGAAGTTTTACAAGCTCAAAAAGCATTGCTTTATCTCAAAAATCTCACCACCAATCAAAATCTGATATATAAAATTTTCATTTCCAAAAGCCTCATTGGATTGGTTTATCCGCTTTTAAAAGGATTTCGAAGGCTATTGTTAAAGATACTTGGAAAAGAAACAAAAATTCATTGATCAAAGTGCATAAAATCTTATTCTAAATCCTTTTGCACACTATCAATCCCAATTTGCGCACATTTTTCATCTAAATCACCCTGTGGAGCACCACTTACACCTATTGCTCCTATAGTGGTATTCTCTGATTTTATAGGCAAACCCCCGCTTGCAAATACAAAGTTTTTGCTGAGATTGACCAACCCAGAAGACATTTCATTTTTTTCTATTTTTTTAGCAAAAACAGAAGTCGGGGTTTTGGTTGAAACAGAGGTAAAAGCTTTTTTATAGCTTCCCTCAATTGTGTGAGGACCTGCGTCTTGATCTCGGAGGGCAACAAGAACCACACCAGATTTGTTCAAAACATTTACAGCAATTTTATAACCATCGTTTTTACATTGTTTCAATGCATTTTGAGCTATTTTCAAAGCAACATCTAAACTCAATACCGGTTCTTTTGGAAGAGTTTGAGCAATGCTAAAACCTACTGATAATATCGCAATCAATAAACCTCTGTGTAGCATAATTAATTCCTTGTGATATTTTTTTACCTGATTTTATGATTATACTCAAACTCGCTATATAGGGCTTAAGAACCACTTAAATTAATAAAAATTAATAAAAAAGAAAGATAAGATGAAGAAATCTTATCTTTTATATGACTTAAGGAGATGGCTGTCAATAATTTGCAAAAAGCATCTTGGAACTAAAATTTATAAGAAATTTCAAACCGCCCATCAAATCCGGGTTCTGCTAAAGCTTTTCTGACTTGATTGATAGATTCACTCGCAGAACCATCAGCTTCAACTTTAATCGGAGAAGTTTGATCAATATAAAATTTATTGAAAATATTGTTCAAAACAATAGAAAATGATAAGCCTTTAATTTTTGGAGGTGTCCAATTGACATAAATATTATGCACTCCATAGCCGGGCTTATGGACATTGCTGAATTCCTGATTATAAATATCATAACCCCTATAATCAAGCGTTTGCACAAATCTACTCAACCAAGAAATATCCAATCCGATGGTCGGAAAAACATATTGTAATCTTAAGGTATAATTAAATCCCGTTGTAGCACCTAATTCATAAGTATCTGCAATCAAGGCACCTCTAACTGTGGGATAACTCCTTGCAAATCCGAAAGTTGCCATAAAATTTTCATAATTAAAAGTCGCTCCAAGTTCATAGCCATAAATATTTATTTTATCTTTTAAATTTGTTCTCATCCCCCTATTGGCATCTATATCTCCATCTGGAGTTATCACATTATCCTTTCCATAACTATTGATAAAATCACCGATCACCTGATAAAACACCGCTCCTCTCAAACTGAAATATTCTTGAGTATAGTCAATGTCAAATTCAACATTTTGTCCTTTCTCAGATTTTAAATGAGGATCAATAATAACATCAGGATCTTGAATCAATAAAGCATCTCCAGGTAAAGCCCCGCGAGTTACATAAGCATAAGAAAGTTTTACATCTATTGGATCAATAGGATTATAGAGAATCGCAACACTAGGGCTAAAGCCTTGTGTAACGTGATTATGGGAATTTTTGTCAAAATAAGTATAGACATCATATCTAGTTCCCGCACCAATGGTTAAAGACTTCAAAACTGAATAATTCGCCTGAACATAAGCCCCCATAATATTACTGCTTTCCCTTCCTCTTTGTTCAGGAGTAACAATTTTTTGATCCTTATCCATAACGGTCATATTTTGATAATCAAGACCCCAATCAAATGTATTCTTATAATCTTGAGTAATCGGATGAGAAATCTTCAAATCTGCTCCAAAGTTATTTAAAAATATGTTTCTTGGGGTGCTGCCTTCAAAATCAGCTTCTGCTATCGGCTGACCATCAGCTGTTTTTGTATTGTTTGGATCAAACAAAGGAGTTAAATGGATATTTCGAACGCTTCCATAAGCATCAAGTTTGATTTTAGGGCTACCAAAATTTTTATCGCCTTGATGGTTATATTCAAAAGAAGCATTATTATTGCTATCAACGTGATGAAAAAGTTCTTGAGCAAAATCGACTTTATCTTCTTGCGCACTTGCAGGAGGATTGGTAACATTTGCTCGAAATGGTCTAGTCGCATCATCACGCGTTAGATTGTAAGTAAAAGTAATTTTATCTTTATCATTGATATAGCCGTTTGCTTTCAATAAAACATTATTTTGTTGTGAAGCAGAACCTAGTACTTTATCTTCAAATGTCGGATGGAAAAGATTTTTAAAAGTATGCTCACCATCACGATAATAAAAAATATTTTGATGTGTATAATATCCCAAAATATCAAAATATTTACCGCGTCCATAAACAATCGCGTTTTCTCTGATACCAAAATTCGTATAAAAAGAACTTGATAAAGAAGCACCAAAATTTTGACCTTTTTCGAGTAAATCTGAAGCATCTTTCGTCGTCATAGTGATCGCCCCAGCTAAAGCACCTGGACCTGCAGAAGCATTTGCAGCACCCTTAGTGACTTCAACCTCTTTAAGCATTCCAGGATCAATGATCGTATTGCCTTGATGGTGAAAAGCATTACCATTTTGAGCCGCTCCATCAATGGTTACACGAAGCAATCTGTCTTCAATGCCCCTAACATAAATCTTTTGAGCCATCATACCACCGCCCCCGACATTGATATCTGGTTGTGTGGCAAATACGTCTGACATTTGATTTGCTTGACGCGCCCCCAAATCCTTTTCATTAATAAAATCTTTATTATTGAATTGGAATTCTTTTTCTCCAGATGCTGTAACCTTATCCAAAGTATAATTTTGAGGTTCATCTGCAAATAAAACAGATAAAGGCATAAGAAGCGAAATCATAATGCCAAGTTGATTTTTAAACATCGTATTGTCCTTGTTATAAAAATAATATTTATTATTATAATTTATTTATAGATAAAATAAACTTAAAAAATTTTATTTATTTTTACTCCTACAATACAATCATTAATAATATGAAGTTTTTTAAGTGTCAAACAAACAGATGAAATAGAATCAAAATTTTGTTTTAAATTTTTTATAATATCCAATAAAGCTTCTTCCAAAAGACCATATTGATTAGCTTCTAAAAGTTGTTTAATAAAATTTTTAAGCATTACATAATCAATAAAGCCTTTTTCTTTATAATTATAGGTAAATTCGCCTTCAAGAAGAATTTTTTGAGGATTTTTTCTTTCAAAATCTAAAATACCAATAATAGTCTCAAACTCTAAATTTTGGATAATCAGTGTTAAAGATTCCAATGATTAAAAAACCTTTTTTTCTTTGCCTCGAATAAGACGCACAATATTTGGAATATGGGTATATAAAACAATAATACCGATAATAACAACAGGAACATGTGTTCCAACTTGAGAAATGATAGAAATGCTATCAGGGAGGGGCAAAATATAAGGAATGATAAAAGTCAAACCAATCCCACTCAAAACTCCTAAGAGTGAAGAAAGTGAAGAGACTTTGAAAACTTTACCGATTATTCCCCAAACAATAAGACCTAAAATTCCTTCAATAGGCATCAATAAAATTACAGAACCAATAGCGGTAGAAACCCCTTTTCCACCACTAAAATTTAAATAAGGACTATAACAATGCCCCAAAATTGATAAAATAGCAATCATCCATTGAGTCTCATAACTCAAACCAAAAATTTTCGCTAAAAGCACAATTATTAAACCCTTAATTGCGTCCAAAAGAATCGTAAAAATTGATAAAATTTTTGCTTTTTTTGCATCAATTTCTCTAAGTGCTCGATAAACATTTGTTGCTCCAATACTTCCAGAACCTGATTTACGAATATCTACACCACAAAAGGCTTTAGTTAAAAGCAGTCCGAAGGGAATTCCCCCAACTAGATAAGCCAAAATATAAAAAATAATGTTAATATTTGTAATCAATTCTAAAAAAAAATCCATCGCTTGCAATTTTTCCTTTGTTTTAAATTAAATCAGACATCCAAATGTCTCACATCTTTAGCGTGAAGTTGGATATATTCTCTCCTAGGTTCTACCTCATCGCCCATAAAAAGAGTAAAAATTTCATCAGCTTTTTGTTCATCAGGCAATGTTATTTTTAAAAGTGTTCGATTTTGTGGTGTCATTGTTGTTTCCCATAATTGCTCGGGATTCATCTCGCCAAGTCCTTTGTATCTTTGGATATAAGCACCTTTTTTAGCTGATTCTTCAATTTCCTCTAAGAAAGCAATCGGATCTTTATCTTTTAAAAATTCTAAATTTCGCTCACAAATTTTATTATAAATAAAATAAGCTTCTTCAAAAAAATTATCAACAAAAAGATTTTCATCAATATTAAGTTCAACCAATCCAGCTTTAGTCTGGATATAGAGCATAATTTGGTTTTCACGGATTGTTTTGCTTAAAATATTGCATTCGATTGTACTTAAAAATACCTCAATTTTTTCATACATTTCTTTAAAACTAAGTGAAATATATTCTTTATGCTCAATCAAAAATCGAATCACTTCAATCATCGCATAACGTTTTTCAAGCTCTTTTAATGTAAATCGATAATGAGAAATATATCTTAAAATTTCAAGAAGTTCTTTATTTCCGATATTTTCGAATTTAAAATTTTCAATACCATTTTCAATCAAATATTCTGATAAAGATTTTTCATCTTTAAGATAAATTTCTTTTTTACCCTTTTTAAATCGATAAAGTGGGGGTTGAGCAATATAAATATGTCCATTTTGAACAAGAGGTTTTAAATAACGATAGAAAAATGTCATTAAAAGGGTTTGTATATGACTCCCATCAACATCAGCATCTGTCATAATAATAATTTTATGGTAACGAAGCCTTTCAATGTTAAATTCTTCTCCAACACCACATCCAAAAGCTGTAATCATATTTTTAATTTCTTCGGATTTGAGAATTTTATCCAAACGGGATTTTTCTACGTTTAAAATTTTTCCTCTCAAGGGCAATATAGCTTGATAAACTCTATCTCTTCCTTGTTTTGCTGAACCTCCCGCACTATCTCCTTCAACCAAATAAATTTCAGATTCAGTGGGATCTTTACTTTGGCAATCTGCAAGTTTTCCTGGTAATGTTCCTACTGATAAACTTTCTTTTTTTCGAGTGAGTTCTCTAGCTTTTTTTGCTGCTTCCCTGCCTCTGGCTGCAAGCATTGCTTTTTGCATAATTGCTTTGGCATCGCTGGGATTTTCTTCGAAAAATTTAGAAAGTTTTTCATAAGTGAGTTTTTGAATGATAGGTTTTACAAAAGAACTGCCTAATTTTCCTTTAGTTTGCCCTTCAAATTGGGGTTCCATAATCTTTGTTGAGATGATTGCAATCAAACCTTCTCTAATATCATCTCCAGTAACTTTATTATCTTTTTCTCTCGCATTAGCATTAGCATCAATATAATTAGTAATAGCTCGGCTAAGACCTGCTCTAAAACCAGCTTCGTGTGTTCCACCATCTGGTGTGCGGATGTTATTGACAAAACTTAAAACTTTTTCATCATAACCTTCATTATAAGCTAAAGCAATTTCAACTTCAGTTTCTTGTTCACTAGCATTAAAGCTAATAATTTGAGAAAGAAAAGGTTTTTTATTGATATCTTCTACAAATTGATGCAATCCATTTTCAAAATGATATTTTTCTTCTTTTTGAGTTTTTTCTTCTTTAAAACAAATCGTTACATTTTGATTGAGATAAGCCATTTCTTTGAAGCGTTTTGTAAGAATTTCAGGATCAAATTCCAAAATTTCCATAATTTCACCATCAGGAAAAAATTCTATAGTAGTCCCGTGTTCTTTAGTGTTACCAATGATTTCGAGTCCTGTTTGAGGAATTCCTTTAGCAAATTCTTGGCGATAAATATTGCCATTTTTTTTAATGGTCATAATAAGACGTTTTGAAAGTGCATTGACAACGCTTACACCCACTCCGTGCAAACCACCTGAAACTTTATAAGTATCTTTATCAAATTTTCCACCAGCGTGAAGAACGGTTAAAACAACGGTTGCTGCAGGTAAATTTTCTGTAGGATGCATATCTACGGGTATGCCTCTGCCATTGTCTTCAATGATCGCACTACCTTCTTGTGTAAGAGTGATTTTAATTGTATCACAATACCCTGCCATTGCCTCATCAATAGAATTATCCACAACTTCATAAATCATATGGTGCAAGCCATTTATGTGCGTATCGCCTATATACATTCCTGGGCGTTTTCTAACTGCTTCAAGTCCTTTAAGGACTTTTATGTTACTTGCTCCATATTCTTTTTTATTTTCTTCCATATTTGCTCCGTAAGCTAAAATATAATTGGCATAATGATTGTTGAAAAGTTTCCGTCTTTAAGAGTAAATGGTGTGTTCAATTCATTTAAACATAAATTGAATTCTGAAGATTCTATTTGAGAAAGAAAATCAAGAATATATTTAGAATTAGCTCCAATGATGACTTCAGAATCAATATTAGTGTTGATTTCTATTTGTGTGCTTGCTGCTTCAGAGTTTTCATCACTGATGGATTCAAATATAATTTCATTTGGTTTGATGATAATTTTAATGTTGTTTGATAAAGAATTGATAAGTTTGATAGACTCTATGATGATATCTTTAGGAAGTTTGATCTCATTTTTGAAACTTTTGGGAATGATTTTTTCATAATCGGGATATTTTCCGTTGATAAGCTTTGTGAAAAAAGTATAATTGGGCGTTCTTATAATTAATTGGGTTTGGTTATAAAATATTTCTAAGTCATCATAAAATAATTTCAAAATTTCGTTGATAGCTTTTTTTGGGATGATGATAGAAAAGTTTTCTACTGATTGGGTGTCATATTTTACAATGGCAAGTCTTCTTGTATCTGTAGCTGCAAAATTAAAAGCGTATTCTTTTATATCTAAAAGTGCTCCACTAAGTTCTATTTTTTGATTGGTGTTTTCAACAGCTGGATTGATTTTTCTGATTGATTGGATGAATTTAGAAGTGTCAATATTAATTTTTGTGTTTTCATTTAATTCTGGAAAATCTGGGAATTCTGAAGCATTAAACATTGGAAGTTTGAATTTTGATTTTCCTTGTTTGATATGAATGAAATCATTATCAGATTCTAAAATGATTTCACCATCTTTGAGTCTTCCTACAATGTCAAGTATTTTTCTTCCATTTACAGTTGCATTGCCATCAGACTCTTTTTTTAAAATATCAATTTTTGATTCTATACCGATTTCATAATCTGTGGCTTTTAGGAGAAGTTTTGTATCAATGACTTCAAAATAAATATGGGAAGTGATTTGGGAAGAATCTTTTTTATCTAAGAAAGCTTGAAAGTTTCTTAAGATGATTTCTAGGTTATTTTTCCCTACGATGATTTTCATTTCGTATCTCCTTAAATTTATAACATTTTAAATAATACATAGTAGGTTTCAGTGAAATAGTGAAAAATACTATGAAATAGTCTTAATAATGGGTTTTTTGATGTGAAAAGTTTTATTTTTATTTTCACATTTTTTCACATTACCAAATTTTTAATATTATATCTAAAAATACAATATTAAGCAAAGCATAAGCTTCAGTCTAGTGAAAGGCTGAAAATTGTTTGATGCTTCAATATTCTATAACTACACTCGGGACAAAAAGTTACTGAATTTCTTTGCGGGTAGTTTGAATTCAAAAATCTTTGTGTTTTATCAATATTTGATTATAGAATTTTTGGATTATCTCGAAAGTGCCACTGTTAAGACAGGGACTTTTTTAATTCAAAAACAAGACAAGAGTTTTCGATTCAATGTTACCAAAAAAACCATCAAAAATTGGTTGTTTTTTCTCCAAGAGATGGGGTTTATCAGATATGAATATTTAAACTTTGATTGTGTAAAAATCACATTGCTTGATTATCGAAAAATCCCTGCTCTCAATCCGCCGACACACAAAGAAAACGGCGAAGAGATTTTACCCTCAAGATTCTACAAGAACATTCAATTAATCCTTGCAAAAGTTGTTAAAGATTTTGATGGAAAAACTTTAAGTATTGAGGGCGGAGAATTTGAAGTTACTGACTTTAGAGACAAAAAAGATTTAAGCGCAATGCAAAATGTTTTTTTGCGTTTTAAAGACAAGCAGAACGAATGTTTTGAAACCATCATTTCTTACGAAATGCTGACAGGTAAGGCATTACCAAGTATTAAATGCTCCTACCATCAAGCCATCATCAAAAAAAGAATCACAACCGCTTTAAATAATTACATTGTTTCTCCTCCTCCCATACCAGAAAATTCAGACAACGGCTCTGAGGTTCAAGAATTTCAAAAACTAAAAATCTCATAAAAGGAAAAAAATGAAAATTCAAACTAAAAATCGTATGCCTTTAGGGCTTGTCTTGTTGCTTATGTATTGTAATTTTGCAAGCGCTGCTGATGGTTTGGAACAAAAGATCCAAAAAATTACAGGTTATTTTTCCAGCACCCTGATGAAAACCATCGGAGCGTTAATCATCATTGCAGTAGCCATCTATTTTTTAAAAAATTTAGAGAGATGGAAAGAAGTCGGTCTCGCTTGCTTAAGCATCATTCTGGGGTCTTTAGCAATCACGCATTCTCAAGCAATAGCTCAATGGCTGTTTTAAGGCAAGAGAATGTTACAAGTTACAAATGTTGAAGTTCCAAACATCAGAGAACTTACCAAAAAAGAAAAACTTTTGGGACTAAATTTTAATTCGTGGGTGATTTGTTCGTTTGCCGCCCTTGCTTTAGCAAACTATTCGTTTTTATTTGCTTTATTATTTTTTATCTGTGCAATTGTGAGTTTTTATGTCGCCGAATTCTTTGATGAAGACATCACAGACATTTTGTTTGCAAGTTTTTTGATGAAAACTGATATCAAAATTTATTATGCGTAAAGGTTTGTAATGAATTTTACCGAAGGCATAAAAAATATTTTTGATTCCTTATTGAATATTGGTACCCCAAAGCATTTTTCAATGATAGAAGAAAACAATATCCTAGGGATTTATGATCAAGATTTGATTGTGAGTAAAACAGAAAATTTTATCGGAGCAATCAGCCTTGAAGGCATTAACTATTACGATTTGGATTCAGGGAGTATAGAGAGTTTGTTTATCGAACGCATCAATGCGCTGAATGCCATCTCTGAAGAGGTTGAAATCAAAATCATTACCAAACGCAGAAAATTAGAGTTCAACAGGGAATACAACCATATCAAAAACTCCTATGCCAAAAGAATAATCAATCTTTGGGAGGGTAAGGAAAAGGTTTATACTAGTTCTTATTTTATTATCTTTGAAACAAAAAACAGTAATATCAAAGGTTTTTTTGAGAAGAAAAAAATAGAAATAACTACTTCTATCAAAGAAGATGCGGGGGAAAATAACAATACCAATATTACCTATATCAATAAACAAACTCTGCTTTCTGCAGTGATACAAAGGGTTTTACATGCGCTTAGTCCCCTAAATCCCAAAAAGATGAATTCCATTGACCTCTTGCGTTTTTATGCAGAATATATTAACGGTATTTATATCAAGTTTTTTCCTGATAACGGAATCTTGGGAGACAGCTATATTGCTTCCAATGTTTCTTTTCACAAAGATTATTTTATTCAAGATTTTAATGGGCAACGAATTTTTAATCGCTTTGTAGCAATTAAAGCTTATGACAGTGAAACGACCTCCTCATTGCCATTAAGCAATATTTTACACTTGGAGGCTGAATTTGATGTAATTATTAATATCGATGCAATTTCTAAAGATAAGGCTGTTTCTAAAATCACTGAAAAACGAAGACGTGCAAGCCCCTTGATAAAAGGGCAATTTGATGAATTAAAAGAACTGGTAAAGTCTGACAGACTGCTCATTCAATATATTTCTTTGATGGTTTTAGTAAAAGAAAAAAGCAAGGAAAATTTAAATCTCAAATCCCAAGAGATTGCCAATATTTTTATCAAAAACGGGCTTGTTGCAATTAATGAGACCATTAATATGCTCCCGACATTTTTTAGTTTCTTCCCTAATAAAAGCAAACTTAATGCCAGAAAAAGGCTACAAGTAAGCCGTAATATCGCTTCAATGATTTTGTTTGAAAAAGAACACACAGGCAGAGATAAAAACTCTTGGGGAAATATGCCTCTAAGTATTTTTAAAAATCAAAGTATGTCGCCGTTCTTATTTAATTTTCACGCTCAAGAAGTCAAACAAGCAGGAGATATGGTCTTAGGGCATACAATGATTATCGGGGGAACAGGAGCGGGAAAAACAACCTTGATGAGCTTTTTAATCGCTAATTGCCTCAAATATGACATCAATATTTTAACCCTTGACAGATTGTATGGGATGAAAATAATGACGGAATTTTTTGATGGGGAATATAATGATGGAGAAGAATTTTATATCAATCCTTTTACGCTGGAGTATAAAACAGAGAATATTGCCTTTTTATCAAGTTGGCTAGGATTTTTAATCGGATTGGACGAAAATAATCCCGATGATATTGAAAAAATCGCTGCGATTGAAAAAGCTATCAACGATACCTATCACAATCTTTATCATCAAAATATTACATTTGGACTGAGCGACATCGCAGAGGGAATTTTAAAGACATCTGACCAACATATCCAAATGCAGCTTACTCGTTATTTGAAAAACCCGCTCTTTAATAGTCTCAAAGACTCCCTGAGCTTTGAGAAACAAATCACTTGCATCAATATGGACTTTATTGTTAATTCCACTAAAGATGCGAGTTTGATTGCCTTATATCTGTTTCACAAAATGATTTTTGAAGCCAAAGAAAATGCCAAAGGCTTTTTTATCTTTATTGATGAGGCAAAGAGCTATACAGAAATTGATACGATGATTGATAAAATCAATCTGACTCTCACGCAAGCCAGAAAAGTCAATGGCGTTTTGGCATTAGCCTTTCAAGATATCAATCAGTTAGATGGCGTTAAAAACGCTTCTTCTATAGTAGCCAATATGGCTCATATTATTTTGTATCCCACTAGAGACATTGAAAAAATCAAAAGTTATGGCATTAATCTTACAGAATCCGAAGAAAATTTTTTACTCAGTGCCAATGCAAGAGATAGGAAAATCTTATTGAAAAACAGGCTTGATGGGACTTCTAATATCCTTGATGTTAATCTCGCTAAATTGGGAAATTATCTAAATATCCTAAGCTCATCAAGCCATTCGGTTCAAAAACTTAAAAATCTTAAAAATACTTATCCCAACGACTATAAAGAAAGGTTTTTGAATGGATACTAATTTATTTGAAAGCTTGATTGGTATTTTTACGGGCTTTTTAAATAATTTTGCAGATAATATGGCAAAAAATTTTTCTATTTTACTCCATACTACAGCTATTGTCAATGTTATTACGATTTTACTTATTTTGCTCTTTGTAATTAAAAAGCTCAAAAACAATGATATGTTTGAATTTAAAACCATTATCAACTTATTGGTCTTTATTCTTTTTGTGGGCTTTTATAATTGGGCAAGACAATATCCTGATACATTCAATCAATATTTTGATCAAACGTTATTTTATCTCTCAAATAAAATAAGCGATGCGATTGTAGCATCAGGAAACTCAAATCTTGAAAATCAAGCCAATGTAACCTCTCAAAATGCTATCAGTATTTTGATTAAAAAGACTTTTGGTTCAATAGAAACACTTGTTCATACAGTATTTAAAGATATTGGAGTCAGTAATTTTATTACATACTTCGTTTCATTAGCTTTAACATTGGCTATAGCTATTATAGAGATTATTTTTATTTTATTTGTCTGTTATTTTGTCATTATTATTTCTATTGAAATCACTATTTATAAAGCCTTTGCACTTTTAATTTTACCGCTCATCTATTTCTCCCAAACCAGAGGTTTTGCTTGGGCTTATATTAAAAAAATCCTTTCACTCACTTTTTATCAACCTTTGATTTTATTATTAGCAACGCTTAATTTTAAGGTTACAGAGCAGCTTTTAAAATATATTCCCGATGAACCAAAACAGGGATTTATTGAAACCCTAGTTCAAGGAACAAAGAAAATAGCTGCAATAGATGGGATTTTGACAATGATTTTAATTATGTCCTTTTTATGCCTTTTGCTCATCAAGCAAATCCCAGCTATGATTGATGCCCTCTTTGGGACAAGCACGGGAATACAGGGAATGAATGATATGGGTAAGGCAGCCTTAAGTGCAGGTGGGGCAGTCTTTGGAGGATTAGCAGGAGCAGCCAAATCAGGCTATCAAGGAGCAGGCGGGGGCATTATCGGCGGATTAGTGGGAGCCGGTCTTAATATGGCAACTGCTGGTCTTGGAAGTAAAGTCGGGGGAAATATAGTCGGCAAAGGCATTGATACAGCAGTAGGAGCAATGGGCGGAAACAAGGTTAAGAGTGCGATCACTAAAGGGGTTTCATTTGGCACAAGCCAAATAGCCAAAGCCTTTAGCAAAGGAGATAAATAATGAAAAAACAAAAATTGATAAAACTAATGCAAATACAAAATATTTATCAGATAAGAAGTTGTCAGCAAATAATAAGAAAAATATTATTGCTTACAGGACTTTTTTCTGCAGTATTTATTTTAAGTGCTTGTAGCGATAAATATTATGAAATGTACAAATCTCCCTGTGCTTGCTTTGAAGATATAAAAAAACTGAATGGAATTAGTAAATCAAACAAATTCAATACCATCGCCCCAAAATTCAAGGGCGTTAGCTATTTTTCCTCAGACAAAAGAGAAAATTACGCGTTAGACACAAAAGAAAGGAGTTTATAATGGCTGATAATATTGTGATAATCAATAATAAAGAAATTGATTTTCAAATCAAAGAATTTAAAGCCTTTATTAGCTCTAATGATGTTGCAGAGGTTTTTGGCAAACGTCACGACAATATTATTGCTCAAATTAAAAATTTGCCTGATGATAATTTTAGCGCCCTAAATTTTAAGGGCGTTACCTATAAAGATGCCAAAGGAGAAATACGCCCTGCCTATAATCTCACTCGCGATGGATTTTCATTGCTTGTAATGGGCTTTACGGGTTCAAAAGCCTATCAGTGGAAAATTGCCTTTATAGATGCCTTTAATAAGATTGAATTTCAACTGAGAAATCAACTCCTTGATAGTCTGCCTGCTAAAGAAAAAGAAATAGCAGATCTTAGTCAAAAAGTCAGACTACTTGAAGCTAAAATTGATTTATTGCAGAATGAAAAATTTGGCTTAAAAGATGAAATCATCAACATTCAAAGAGATTTTATTGCCTCCATTGGCGGGAAAACCAAAATGAAGACATTCGCTAAAATCAACCAATATGGACATATCACTCAATCTGAAAGACAAGATATTTTAAATTATTATAAAAAAGGTTGCAAATTAAAAGATATTGCAGATTTACTCCAAAAAAATCCTGTTTCTATAAAAAAAATCATTGATGAAGAAAATCTTACTCAAAAAGACATTGAAATATGCAAGCAACAATTAGCAGGTAAGTGAAATAAGAATGCAAGAAATTAATAAAGAAAGCAATGCGAATGCTGAAAATAATCTAAATGGCTTCAATAATGCAGAAAAAATTATTAATAATACTGACAATATCAATATTGACAAAATGGATAATGATATTGAAAATACAAAAAATATCCCAGAAAAAAGCCTTGAAGAACAAATAAAAGAAGAAAATAGTAAAAAAAGTGTTTTAGCAAATATTGCTGATGTCAAAGATAAAATCAAGCAGTTTTTTGAAAATAAACTGATGTCAAAGGCAAGAAAACACCTACAGGTTACAATGCTTTTTGAAAGCGTGAGCAATGCAAATACAATCTTTAAGATGGAACGAAAAATTGGAGATTGGCTGATTTTAATTGCAGGCTTTTTCTTTATCACGACTTTAATTGAACTGATTTTAATCATTTCTCTTTTTCCCTTAAAAGAAAAAGTTCCTTATTTAGTAACATTTGCAACTTCCACTCAAAATTTTGCTATTGTGCAAAAAGCAGATTCAAAGATTACTGCCAATGTTGCGCTCATCAGGCAATTATTAGGAGCATATATCCTCAATCGAGAAAGCATTAATCGCATTGATGATGAAATGCGATTTGATATTGTCAGAGAGCAAAGCACTCCTGAAGTGTGGCAAATTTTTGAAAAAATCGTGGCAAAGCAAGATTCAATCTATACCAATAACAATCTCAAAAGAAACGTCCAAATTATCAATATCTCAACAATTAAAAAAGGTTATGCCAACGCTGATGTCAATATCACTTTATATGCTAATGGGTTATTGCAAAGTGAAAAGCGCTATCGCATTGTGATTGCTTATGAATTCAAACCGATTGAAATTGATTTTCAATCAATGCCAAAAAATCCCACAGGCTTTATGGTAACAGGTTATGCCATCACAGAAATTGCTACGATTAAAGAGCTCGATCCCAAAAATCAAGTTAAAGATCCCGATAAGACACCTTCAAGAATTCATTATAAAAATCTGAAAAAAGGGATTGGTAGCGACGGACTCAATAATGAGGAAAATATTAACGATGCCTACCAATACAATCTTCAAGATAAAGATAAGACAAGCCAAGAATCAGAGACTAAGTCAGATACAAAATCAGAAGCATTAACTCCAGATGAAATTGAAGAATTAGAGATGGAATTAGAAAGACTGAGAAAAGCAAAAGAATTAAACAAGTTAAAAGAATCAGAAAACTCAAAAGAGCGCCCACACAATGAAAACACAGAACAAGAAAATGATAAAAAAGAAAATTCTGATTCTAAAGAAAAATTAATGTCTACAATAAGTCCTCTAAAAGATAACAAAGAAACCAAAAAAGAAACAAAGCAAGAGCAACAAGATCTTATATCCCCGTTTGCAGGAGAAAATAAGTGAAAACAATGATGCAAAAAGCTATGCAACAAGTCAAAAATCATAGAGATCATAAAAAATACAAAGAAGTTTTTTATAATTTTTATAAGGGGATTAAAGAGGCAGTAAAAGAGGGGAAAATCAAAATCATTGCAGATCGGATTCAAAAGCCAAGCTGTCAAAATATAGGCTTAAGAATTTTTGCCTTGTTTGCGATTTTATTCATTGCCTGTTTGCAAGCTGATCCCCAACCTGTGCCATCCCCATTTGAAAATCCTGCACAAAATCAAAATACAAGCGCGCAACCTTCAAATGCGAGAGCAAATAGTGATGGCGGAATTTCCCTACAAGCTTATGAAGAACAGGAAAAAGAACAAAATGCCTCTAAAATGATGTTTTTAAATGCCATTCAAAATTCATTTTTTTCTAGAAAAAGAAACCTGCAGGATAATAATCTCAACATTCATTATGTCGCTGGGGATACCCATAAAATCAGACTCAGATATGCGATGAGCACAATGTTTGTCTTTGATAATGACAGCATTCTTTATATTTCATTAGGCGATCCCAGCGGATTTGAAGTTGAAACACCCCAAAAAGAGGGATTTGATTTGAGTAATATTTTACTCATCAAACCGCTTTTAATCGGCATAGACACTAACCTCACTATAATTGGAAAAAGCGGAAAAATATATACCTTCTACTTATTTTCCACCCACTTCACCAATTCCAGAAACCCTGTTTTAAGCGTGTTTGTTTCAGATAGTCGAAAAATTGGAAAAATTGATGTGGATAAAAATAAAGAGCAAAAAGAAAAAGAGGAAAAGTTTAAAAAACTTCAAGAAAAAAATTCTTATTTGCTTGATATGAAAAATCCTTTTTCAAAGCCTCAAGAAAGCTCACAAGATGCGTATAGTAATCCCAAAAGTGGCAAAAATGATGGGGACGATGTGATTTCTAAAAAAATTGATTATTCCTCCAAAGAAATTGATGATGGCAAATTTATCAGGATTGGAGATGGTGTCAATCATTTATTCATTGACAAGTCTCAAATCCAAAAAGATTATTACCAAAAGCCAAAAGCAAAAAGAACTTGGCAGAGTTTATGGCTTTATAAAAAGACTTCTAAAGAAGCTGAAAATATGCAATCTCAAGAGATTTTTGATGATGGGAAATATACTTATTTCAAATTTGACAGAGAAAAAAGCATTTCAAAATTTCCCTACGCCTATAAAGTCGTTGATCAATACGATAATCCTGTAAATTCACGCATTGTAGGCAATTATATTATTGCTGAAGACGTCGGAAGAAAATGGACTTTAAGACTTGGAGACGAATATGTCTGCGTGGAAAAAATCCCAAATAAAAAAACTCAAAAAACAAAACAAGAGGCAAAATAATGTTTTCTGGCATTCTTAGGCTACTCAAACGAAAAGTTATTTGGATACCCCTAAGCATCGCGAGTATTTTAATGCTGATGATTGTTTTTACTGATGTTGATGAAGGTGAAAGTGAATTTGAAGTCAATACAAAATTCCCGCTTTCTGATTATCTTTTTGCCGACTCTAAAGACCAAAACAGCCAATCAAGCAAGGGCAAAATACAAAGCGAGTTGGAAAAATCGATTGACAAGACTTTAAATGAGGTTGAAAAACAAGTTCAAATCCAAGCAAATCAAAATTATCACAAAGACAAAGATGGCAACATTGTTGATGAAAATGGCAATATTGTTTTGCCTAAAGAAAAAATCATTGTACTGCATCCAAATGCGGAGGTGAATCAATCTGCAGATAAAAACAATAAGACCAATAAAAATAATTTAACCGGTTTAAATAATTCGCGCCGACGCACATCCAATGCCCAATTTGATTATAAATCCGCCTCCCCCACTAATAAAGAAAGATTATTACAACTTGCCAAACGATTTGAAAGCGCTGATGTTAATCCGAGCGACCCTGAAAGCAAAATCAATCGAGATATTGATTATGGGGCAAGCTCTTTTAGCAATCTTGATAAAAAAGATGAGGCAAGTAATGAACACAAGCTTTTAAGAACCATTACGGCAGACAGAATGATACCGGCGATTTTAATCACGCCTATCAGTTCTCAAATCGGAGGCAATAAAGTAATCGCACAAGTTGAAAGCGATATTTATGCGGCAATGGGACGAGCCGTACTCATTCCAAAAGGTTCGCACGCAATCGGATTTTACAATAGCAATAACAAAATCGGGGAATATCGTCTGGAAGTGGTGTGGAGTCGCATTATCACACCACAAGGAGTCAATATCATTTTAACCAATGCCAAAGGGGCTGATGTCAAAGGTTATGCAGGGCTTATTGGAAACTTGCATAATAAGTATTGGGAAAAATACGGCTTGCCTCTCACACTCTCCACTCTCTCAAACGGTTTGCTTTTAGCCATCAGTTCCGGATTAAACACACAACTCAATAAAAGCGGAGGAGGAGGTGTGTATCAAAGCTATCAAACCGCTCAGTTAATGGGACAAATGAAAGATGATGTTTCTAATATTGTCGCGCAAATTTTAAGAGAGCAGGTGCGGATTAAACCCATTATTACCATCAAAGAGGGAAGCAGAATTTTTATTTCTCCCAATGTGGATATCTTTTTTCCGGAACCAAAAGATGGAGAGGTTTTAACAGAATTTTTTAAAGAATATAAACCGCTGCCAAAAGATGATGATCTCAGCGATGATGAAAATGAATACTAAACAAAAGGAGCAATAAAAATGAATGAAAAAAGAATAGACAAGATGAGTGAAAAAATAACAAAAACAGAATTTGAAATTTTATCAACAGACAAGATAAAAAGTGATTATAAAGTGGGAATGAGCATAGATGAAAATATTTGTTCCTTAGCAGAGCTTACGCAAAATCATATTCTCGCAGATTTAGAAAAGCTTGCTGATAAGCACCCTGAAATGTTTGATAAGCCTAGTGATGTGTTTAGACTTATTAGAAAAGTGTTAGAAAATCCAACACATTTTTATAGGAATAATCGATTAGATGCCTCTTTAATTGTCAAATATATGCAAGAAAATAAAATTGGAAAAGTAGTTATTACAAAAGAAACAGGAGAGGTAATACACGCAACCAAAGTTGATGAAAGAGATCTAAAAAGGCTTGAAAAAAGAAGTAACGAGAAAACAGGCAGTGCTGATATTATCCAAACTTTCACTCAGCTAGGTAGCAAACAAGAAGATACTCGGCTTAGGCTACCAAAAGAAAATATTGATGTCATTCTACCTAAAAACAATGAATGCGACAATAACAGGCAAATCTGCAAATCCAAACCAAAATCCAAAAAATGGGATAGAGAAATCTAAAGGAGAGACAATGAAAAATATTTTAAATAATTTAAAAGAAATGACAAGAAGCATAATAGTAAAAAAAAGTAAAAACAAATTAATGAAAATAGCCTGCCTGTGTGCTTTTTCAGGTGTTTTCAGTTCGGTTTTTGCCTTAATGATTATCACTGATAAAGATATTAATTTAAGTAAAAAACAAGGGGCGCTAAGAGGCAGGGTCGTATTTGACAATAAAGTCTATCCTGCGATTGCTATCGGGGATTATAAGCTTAGCAGCGATAGAAAGTCCGCAGCATTTATGGTGCGCGAAATTAAGACAAACAATCAAACCCATTCTCTCTCAAGCAATCCCTCAACAATCAAAGAAGTTAAAAATGCCAAAAAACTTCAAAAAGGTTCTAAGCTTATTTTAGCAGGAGAAAATCAAGAAGAAATCGCAAAGATTTTAGGCATTGATATCAATGCCTACAAACAAAAAGGTGGCGTGATAACTGATAATGGGAATAGCAGCAAAAATGGGACAAATGGTAATTCTGCAACCAATAGCGGCAACAGTGGCGGGGGCAATAACAGCTATACCAGCCCTTTTTCATCAGGAAATGGCGATTTTAGCGGAAGTAGTGGCAGTTATATTCCCTCCAATAACGGCAATAATTCTAGCAATGTGCCTAACCCTGTGATTGTCCCTAATGGCAATAATACTCAAGGAGATGCAGGGGGAGTTTCAAATTATTCAGCTCAATACTGCAAAGCCCCGCAATATGACGGCAAAAACTCAATCAGTTTATCCATTGTGGATAAAGACGGGAATTGCACGGATTTAAAAGCTCAAAGAGACGATACCAAATGTGAATACCGTTATGACTTTAATGACGGAATGGCGATTAAACAAACGCAATTTTATTACGTTGATAAAGAAAATCAAACTCAAAATATCGGAGGGTGCGTAGATTTAGCCGGAGATGAATATCGTTTCCCCTTATATAAGGACGATTCAAAATGCAAATTGCAAGTTACTGATAACAAAGGCTATGGCGGAGGAGAAGCTTGGATGTTTCAAACACAAATTTTATTCAGAGGAATAGATGGACTGATCCATACAGCTGCAGATTGCGGGGATTATATGAATGTGCAGGAAGAATTAATCAGTTATGAAAAGGATGATGCGGATAAAAAACTCAAAAGAATGGTGAATCAATACTACATCGATCCTAAAACCAATCAAAAAGTTTATATCAATCACGGCATTTATTCACCATTTGAATTTGGCTATCAAGAATATGCTTGCGGGCTTTGGGAAATGGATGATCCTAATCTTCAAGCTTACAGAAGAACCCAAATAAAAGCTTATGACAGCGTTGCTGGAAGCTATTATGACATTACCGGCTGTGATTACAGCAATGATGGAGGCAAGAGTGGGAGAATTACAACGCCTTATATCAAATTAGCCAATAATCAAAAAGATGGGGGAGTTGAGGAGGGGGATATGAATGGGACTTATGAGTTTGAGATAAAGGAGAGGATGTTAAATTCAAGCAGTGATGATAATACAAAATGTAATAAAGGCTACCATCGATGGACAACACATTATAGCAATGGTGATCTGATTATTAAAACCCAATGGAAAACCACCTATAAAACTACCAATACGGGGGTTACCATCGGTTATCAACGACCCAAACAAGACGATGAAAAAGAAGCGAGTATCTACTACACCTCCAAACGAGTTAAAACGATTGATCGGAGCACAATCGTGGTTAAAAATGAATTGGGGCTTGATGCGGACTATATGAAGTTTTATGAGGTAAATGAGAATTTTTATAAAGATTCTGATAACAATAATACCAAACAATCAAAAGAATATACAGATTTCATTACTAAATACTATAGAAAAGGCAAAGGAAGCCTTTGTCAGGTTTGGAGCGTATGGGATAAATCTGAAAGTGATTCAAAATGTCATTGGACGGCGTGGAATGGAAACTATAACTGCGGAACTTGGAACGATTACATAATCCCAACCAAAAATTAAAGGAGAGAGGACAGATGAATAAAACTAATCAAAAAGAACAAACAGGGATTTATAACGTAACCTTTAATGAGAAGAAAGTAACCCCTATACAAATTAATATTGAGTTAATTGAGTTAATTGAAGATATGCTTATTAAATCGATTGCAATGTATATTAAAGGTTACCACAATTTTAAAACAGACAAAGGACTTGGAGCAGAGCATATCAAATTGCATTTAGATAAAAACTCAAATGGTTTTATAGTAATTGATGAGCTCCTTAATTTAGGGCGTTCTCTAAGAAAATACACTGAAATATTTAAAGAACCTTTTATTGAAAAAAATGGGGCAAAAATCTATGAATGGGAAAATCAAGATGGAGCGAGATTTAGAACAATAGTAGATAAACTCAAAAGGGAGGGTCACTCGAATACGCCACTATTCCCTTTTGATAGTGTGATTATAACATTTTATTCCGACAGAAATCTTAATGAGCCAATGCAATTTAAAAATCCTTTGGTGGCAGAGCATTATGAAAAAATAGCCCAAACAAATGAGTTATCGATAGTTTCACAATTGGTCCTAAAGTCTAATGTTAAGTTCAATCAAGAGGATAAAAAAGATATCAAGCAACATCAATCTAATAAGAAAACCAAGTCTAATGACTTTGAAATGTAAGGAGGCGATATGGAGGCATTAAAAGCAACTAAAACAAAATTGAATTTTAAATCTTTGCAATCTCAAATAAAAGGATAAAAATGGAAACAGAAACAATAGAAATAGGCAAAAGGACACAAATCAGTGATAGCAATAAAAAAATGGAGAGAAAATCAAATCCAAATCAAGGAGACCAAATGGAAAACAACGCACAAGAAGTAAAGCTCACAATCATCGACAATATTTTAGAACAAACAACCCTACCAAATGCAAAGCTATTAAAAGATTATCACAGGCTAGAGAAAGATATAAAAAATATCAAAAAAACCCTTGAAGCTAAAATCAAGACATTTCAAAGACTCCAAGAACAAATTAACGGTTCCAAAAATAAAAGCCCTCATAACATAGGGTAATAAGTTAACAATAAGCCAAAAGGATAAAGTTATGGGCGTTTCTAAAATCTTAAGCGTGCTGGTTGATAAGCTTCAACCATATTTAGAAAAAGATATTAATGAAATCATCTTTAATGACCAAAAAGAAATGTATTTAACAAAAGGTAGTGAGTATGAAAAAATAGAATGCCCAGAATTTGATGAAAATTTTTTAATACATTTTTGCGAACAACTGGCTACTTATAGGAATCTTTATTTTAATGTTTCTGTCCCACATCTCTCTTGCTCTATTCCAAATACCAGATATCGGGTAAATGCCCTGCACCCAAGCATTACAGCCAATAATAAAATTGCTGTTTGCATTCGTGTGCCAAATACAAACAAATTCAGTATTGAAGCTTTTAGTTTGGGGAAAAAAGTAATCGAAAAAAATATCAGTTACAACGATATTTTGCAACTTGCCAATCAAGGTAAAAATATTTTAGTGAGCGGGGGGACCGCTAGTGGGAAGACTAGCTTTGTCAATTGTTTAGTTGAAGAAATACCCATTGATGAGCGAGTGATTACCATAGAAGACAGCCCTGAATTACATCTCAAAAATCCCAATTTGGTTTCTATTGTCGTGGGCAAAAATGAAGATGCAAACTATAGCTACGAAAAAGCATTGAATGATGCGATGCGTATGTCGCCTCAAAGGGTTTTACTTGGCGAAATCGACACAAGAAACGTATCTTTATTTTTAAGACTTGCCAATACGGGGCATAGCGGGATGATTTCAACGCTTCATAGCAATAGCGTTCAAGATGCCATATTTGCGATTGGTCTGAATGTAAAAATGGGAAGTGGAAAAGATATTGACAGCGAAGCACTGCTTGATTTTTTTATCAGTGGAATAGATTATATTATTCAGATTAAAAAAATCGGCAATGAACGCGTCATTGAAAATGTTTTGGATGTGAAAAAAGATTTAAAAAGATATTTGAACAAGAAGATGACTATTTAAAAATTCAACCAGATTCAAATAAAAATGAATTAATTTGATCAGTTAAAGGAAACAAGATGGAAATTAAAACAAAAAATAATCAAAATCATATTAAAGAGCCTCGCCATCATCAAGGCAAGATTTCCAAATCGGTCTCAGGAAAACGAACCAATTTTATTCTAGATTTAGAAAGCTATAAAAATCTTAAAGACAAATCAAAAGAAAAAAATCTTACGATGACAAAATTTTTAGAAACTCTTTTGAAAGAAAAAGGTTCGCAAAATGCACTTGGAATCGCAAAAATTACCGCCCTTACAAATCTTAATCAAAAATTTTATACAGACTTGAACACTACATTTTCCAATCTCAATCAAATTGCTTACAACCTTAATCTTGATAAATTCTTAGAAACAAGCCGAATTGACAATGTGTTTTTAAAAAATATTGCCGATGAGCTTATAGTCACAAGAATCGCATTGCAAGAGTTGAGATTATTGACGCTTGAATTTCTGCTTTATCTCGAAATTGACAATAAAAAGTATAAACAAATCCAAAATCGTATCAAAATCTATCAACAAAGATATAAAAAAGAGATGGCAAAAATCAAGGAAGGCAATGCGGAGGGTAAATTAACCGACTTAGATTTTCAAACTCAAGAGGATTTGATTATGCTTATAAAACAAGAAAATATAGAAAAACCGACAGGAGACTAATCATGCTAAATCTTATCAATAATCCAAAATATAAGCCTTATTTCTTTTTATTAGGCATCGTAATGATTCTACCATTATTTTTGGGCACAAATATGCTTTTATTTGATCTGAAAAATTTTAACCAAGCCTATGATTTTACAAAGCTTATTTTAGAAAATCTACCAAATTATCCAAGCTTTAAAAAAGAAGTTTATCTGAGCGCTTTGATAGCTTTTACACCCTTTATCAGTATAGTTTATCTCACAACAAATAAAAGCAATCTTACCACGCACGGCAAAGCCAGATGGGCAAGCAGAAAAGATATAGAACGCTATACCTATAATCCTTTTAAATTTATTAAAGATATTTTTTTATTTCTCAATCCATTAAATCTTTTAAAACCCAAAGTATTTTTTCTGCGATTTATCAATCTTTTTAAATTGGGAAGAAAAGTCATCAATCCGATGAAAATAAACTTCGGAAAAGGTTTTATACTCGGGCTTTATTCTGAACTTGGAGTTAAAAAAGAAGTTTGTTATGATGCTCCGTTATGCACACTAATTGTCGCGCCTCCCGGAAGCGGTAAAACTGCTGCGGTAGCCATTCCAAATCTTTTATCTTTAAAAACAAGCTGCATTATCTTAGACATTAAAGGCGAACTATGCGATCTTACAGCAGGCTATCGCCAACAAGCGCTCAAAAACAAGGTTTTTGTATTTAATCCGTTGGGCAATGACAACTCTTTAAAATTCAATCCATTTGATAAACGTATTGTTTCAAAACTTGATTTTAACAGAAAAAGACGGCTTGTAGATGAAGTTGCCAATACAATTTTTGCCGATAATGACTCAAAAGACCCACATTGGACACAACAAGCCAAAAATCTCTTTATTTTTTATGCCCTATATGATTTATGCACTAAAAATGAATCCAGCTTTTTTGAAATTGCAACTGCTCCCATTAAAGATTATCGCCCCCTTATTCATCCTGATAGCCCCTATTATAAAGAACTTTACAAAACAGATGAAAATGGGGATTTTATTTTAGAAAACGGGCAAAAAGTTATCAATTTAGATGCTGATGTAGAAAATCTATTTTATCGCCAAGTCGCCGACCAAGTCTATTTAGATGCAAATAATCCTAAAAATTATAACAATAATGATGACAAAAACAGCACTGAAAATAATGCCAATTCCAACGATAGCGAACTGCTTGATCAAATCATTCGCAATGATGCCAGAAGATGGGCAAATGCCAATCCTAATGAATTTGCTTCAATCAAATCGGTTTTTGGAAGATTTATGCAAGTCTTTACTAGTTATCAAGTCAGAGAAGCTACATCTGCAATGAGCTTTGAATATGAGGATTTAAGAAAAGAAAATATCACGCTTTATATCAAAATTGCTCAAACCGATATTGACACGCTTGCTCCTTTAATTCGAATCCTGCTTGAATCCATCGCTAAAAATCTTCTTACCAAGGAGAGCAAAGACCCCAATGAACGAATTTATTTTATCTTGGATGAATTTGTCCGATTTGGCAAATTGCAATTTTTGCTTGAAATGCCCGCACTTTGCCGTAGTTATGGCATTGTGGGACTTTATATTACCCAAAGCAACGCATTGATTGAAAAATACTACTCCAAAGAGGATGCAAAAATTATCAATGCCACTGTTGCTTACAAAGTGATTTTTAAAAATGATGATGTTGATTATGCAAAAATGCTCTCTGAAGAAATTGGCAAATACACGCGCAAATCTCGGAATGAATCCACTAAAGACGGGGCATTAATCTTTGGGGGCACAAGCTCCATCTCTAAAGAGGGTTGGGATTTAGTCAGCCAACAAGACATAATGAATATTGGTGAAGATGAGATTATTGTGCTTACCAGCGGACATAAAGCAAAACCCCTCAAACTCAAAGCAAACTTTTATTTCAAATCAAAAACACTGATGAGCAGGCTCAATTGGAAATTAAAATCTATTCAAGAAAATCAAGAAGGGCAAATAACACAAAGGCAAAATCAGACAGAAAAAAATAGCGGCAATGCAGAAGCTGGCAACAATAATGGCAGTAGTGTAAGCGCAGGCGAAAACAAAAGCGAAATAAACAGAAAAAAACAAATTTTGGATGAAGCGAAGGAAATAAAACCACCAAAACAAAACAATAATCAAACAAAAGATCATTCAGATATCAAAGAGCAGATAAATCTCCAAAATAACCTATCTGATCCAAATAGCCATTCAAGTCAAATCTCTTCAGAAGAAGCATTTTTGCAAGCTCAATTAGAACAATTTAAAAAAGAACAAGCCCAACAGCAAACAAAAAATAAAGAAGAAGCGATCAAGGAGGCAAAATCAGAAGAAAGGGAATACCAAAAACTCATTGCCTTGACACAAGCAGAGGCATTCGATTTTAGCAATACCGATAAAAAAGAATATAGTTTAAAAATCACGGACAATATCCTCAATATTGTCTTTTATCCGCCCAATTCCGCTGATGCAATGCCAAATACACTGCTTGCTAAAATCAAACAAGAAAAAGCCTATCTTGATGCAACAAAACACAAACTCGATGTCGCTGTGATTTTTAAAAATACTCCAGAAGAAACCCAAAATTCCGATACCTCCCATCAGACAGATATACATCAAGATAATTTTGCTTCTGAAGAATCCAAACAAAACAATCCAGACAATACGAAAGATGCCTAAAGTAGAGAAACAATAAAGGAAAAAATAAAATGAAAAGAGAATATTTTATCGCTTTTAGGATTATTAAGATTTTAAAGATGATTTTCAGACTTTTTAAACGCAATAAAAGACCTTTTAAAACGACTTTTAAATCTAATGACAAATCCCAACATACAAAGGAAAACAGATGATTTTCAAAACTTATATAAATATAAAGGAATCAAAATGAACTCTAAAGACAGCGTGATCATCATCGAATCCCCCAATAAAGTCAAAAAAATAGCAGGTTTTACAGGAGCGAGAGTATTTGCCACTATCGGTCATTTTATGGAACTTAAAAATATAGAGACAGATAATAACTACAAGCCTGTTTTTGATTATGTCGCTTCAAAAAAACAAAGTATTTTTAGTTATATCAACGCCTGTAAAGGCAAAAAAGTTTATGTCGCCACGGATCCTGACAGAGAGGGTTATGGAATCGGCTATATGTTTTATTCTAAAATCAAGAACGTCGCCAAAGAGGTTTATCGGGCGGAATTTCACGAAATCACAGAGAGTGGCGTAGAAAAAGGATTAAGAGAGGCAGTATTGTTTGAAAATACCAATAAGAAATATTACGAAGCATTTTTAGGAAGAAGAGTTAGTGATATGCTAATTGGCTATACTCTCTCCCCTTATATCTCAAACAGACTCAATATTAAAGGTTTATCAGCAGGAAGAGTCCAAACACCTGCTTTAAGCCTGATTACAGATAGAGAAAATGAAATCAGAGCATTCGATAATTTAAGCGAAGATGAAAAACTAACCTATCAAATCCAAGCAAAAATTTTAATTAACAGCCAAGAATGTATTATCAAACAAATTGCAGAAGATAAAGAATTCAAATTTAACACTCTTAAAGAAGCCCAAGAAGAAATTCAAAAACTGAGCGGGGTAAATAATGCAATGCTTATTTCAATTGAGAAAAAAGAAGTTAAAAGTAATCCGCCCAAACCATACACGACTTCAAAATTGCTCAAAGATGGCTCTAAAAAGCTTAAAATATCGACCAAAGAAGTCCAAGATATCGCTCAAAAATTATTTGAAGCGGGGCTAATCACCTACATTCGAACTGACAGCGAATTTCTGTCTCAAGAATATTTAAAAAGCCATCAAATTTTTTATCAAAACCTTTATCCTGAAACTTATCAATACACAGAATATAAGGCAGGTAAAAACTCACAGGCTGAAGCTCACGAAGCCATCAGAATTACCCATCCGCATAAATTGGAAGATTTAAAAGCGATGCTTCAAAATGAAAATATCGCGCAAACCAAAGAGATTGAGCTTTATAAAATGATATTTTTAAACACGCTTTGTTCCCAAAGTAAAGCCGCCGTTTATGAAAATACAACGCTAAATTTTAAAATCAAGATGAACGACTTCAGATTATCTTTTAAAAATCTTATATACGAAGGATATTTAAAGCTTCTTAAAAATACGGGTTTTGGTCCTAACGATGAAAATAAACTTGAAAATAATTCCAATGCACTAGACAGCAACAATCAGGAAATAGATGACGATAAAGACAACAATAATCTGGCAAATAACAAAATAAACAGTATTGAAAATCCCATAAATCTTGATATTTCCAAGCTCAAGCCCAATGACTTAATTCCAATTAAAGAAATTTTTATCAAAGCTTTAAATAAAAACGCTCCAAAAAGATATTTGGAATCTGATTTTATTGAAGTATTAGAGAAAAAAGGTATCGGGCGACCCAGCACCTATGCAACTTATACGACTATTTTATCAAAAAGAGAATACATACTCATTGAAGATAAAAAAAGAGAAATCGCACCTACTCAAAGAGGAATGAGCGTCATTGAATTTTTCAAGAACGATACAAATGCTTGGATACTCGATATTGCATTCACAAAAGAGATGGAAGAAAAACTGGATTTAATTGCCCAAAATGAAGAAAGTTATATCAATTTTATGAAACAAATCCATTCAAAAATCGGGAATGAAATCAAATTCAGCGGAGGTTCAAATACTAAACATCAATCCCAATCAGAACAATCTGAAAAATCAAAAGGGAATAACAATGCCAAAGGCTCAAACAAAATCCCTTCCAGTCAAAAACAAATAGATTTTTGCAAAGCGATTGCACAAACCCTAAACATCAATTTGCCAAAAAATTTGGAAAAGACTGCTATATCGCAAAAGACTTTATTGACCAACACATTAAAAAATTCAATGAGAAAAAATACGCGAAAAAAGATGAGGATAAAAAATAATTTTGACAGACACAATAAACATAATGTCTATAAGGGGAGAAAAGGCTGATGAAATGCCTATTTTAGGTATTTTTAGGCGTGCTGGGGTGTTAAAATATGCCTATCAAAAGAAAAATAAAGGAGTCAAAGTAAGAAAAAGTTAGAGTGCAGGCTTGATTGAAGCGGCGGTGATGGTGATAAGACGATTCGTTTTAAGCGGGTTGTTTTGTTTGTGTTTTATGCTTTTGCACAAAATGCATATTGATATATTTATAAAGGGTTAAAATGAATAAAGATACGAATTTAGAAAATAATATGCCTTATAAAATAGATTTAGAAGATTTGGCAAATTTTGATGAAGAAATCAGAAAAAAAGAGCGGGAAGAGCTTTTAGAGATGGATTTCTTGATGGAAGAAGAATTGGGAAATATCCCCAAAGAAGAAAAGGATTAAAAATGTATAACAAAGTAATTATGGTAGGCTTTTTAACTCGTGATGTGGAAATGAAATATTTGCCAAGTGGATCGGCTTTAGCGACATTAGGACTTGCAAGCAATCGCAGGTTTAAGAAGCAGGACGGCAGTCAAGGGGAAGAAGTGTGTTTTGTGGATGTGAAGCTTTTTGGAAGAGCCGCAGAAGTTGCAAATCAATACTTGCATAAAGGCTCAAAGGTTTTAATTGATGGTAGATTGACCCTTGAGAGTTGGACAGATCAAAACGGCGTAAAAAAAAGCAGGCACACTATCACCGCAGAATCTATGCAAATGATGGATTTAAAAAGTGATGCAAACGAAAACCCAAACCCGCCTGTCAAAGTTAATGATAATAACAGCCCTGAAAACGAATGCAAACCAATAGATGTAGATGAGGGAAAAATAATTCCTTTGAATGATGAAACCGATGAAACAATTCCTTTTTAAAGGGATTGAATAAGATACAGAAGAATGTTATAATGCGAATCATAAATAAAGCGGATACTATGTAAAAACGATGGGAGATATGTGTTTAAAAGGGTTGAGAAGGCATAAGCAATGAAACAAGAAACGATATTAAAAACAAAGAACAGAAGTATGGGGCGGTTATGGAGGTAATGCCTTATTAATAGATTTAATAAGCAACCGCTGTTTAGTCTTGGAGGCATCTGAAAAGTGGATCGAACGTCCGCCCTCTTATTTGCAACTTGATTATAAAGAGTTGGCGCCTGAATATTCTAAATCTAAACAATTAATCAAATTGATTAGGTTTTTAAGCAGCTTGCTTAGATAAGCGAATATTTTAAATTAAGGAAAAAATAAATGAGATTATTAGGTAATTTATTATGGTTGATTTTTGGCGGTTTGCTTTGCGCTTTATGGTGGGCTGTCGGCGGATTGATATTTTGCATTACGATCATTGGAATACCTTTGGGATTACAATGCTTTAAGTTTGCTTCTTTATCTTTAAGTCCTTTTGGAAGCGAGATAAAAACAAATCCATCTAAACACCGTATTGGAAATATCATTTGGCTGATTTTGTTTGGACTTTGGATGGGAATAGTTTATTTTATAGGTGGGATTATAGTTTGTATTACAATTATCGGCATACCTTTTGGATTGCAATATTTTAAATTCGCCAAATTGAGTTTATATCCATTTGGAGCTGAAGTGACCAATTCAAAATAATCAAAGTAATTAAATATGAAAATCCTAGCCATTTGTCAGACTCTTTACTTGTTCTAGAACGGCTAAATAAAAGAAGAATAGGGTTTATAAGCCCTAAACTATGCTATAATTTATTATATTAATTTGAGGTTGAGCCCCTTTGGGATAAGGAGTCAATATTTAAAAATATCCAATGCCAATGAAAAGTTGTTAGAAGCCATAAAAGGGTAGTAAAACTAGAGCCAAAAGCGAAAATAAAAATAAATGAAATAAGCGCAATACGGTTATACAAAAAAGTTTTAAGAAGAGATTATAAAAGATATAAAAGAAATTGATAAACAAAGAAGAAATGGCACTTTTAGAACTCATAAAAGTGCAAAAGAGGCTTTTAAGGCAGAGAGAATTCTTTAGTGTATAACTGCATTTAAGCAGAAAATTTATTAAAGATTCTAAAAAGTTAAACTCACCCCCCCCCCCCCTAAAATTAAAATGGCAAATTTATGGTTGCAAAAGCTAAAATTTTTGCTAGTCTTTTATTTAGATTTTATTGTCTAATCGGCTTAATTGATTTAAGTTGATTTGTCATTTATATTGATTGGAATTAAGCATTATTTTAATTTATTTGTTTGGAGAAAATTATGGAATATAAAATAAAAAATTTAGAAAAATTCAAATCCCTGCAAAGCTTAAAAAACAAACAAACCTTAAGGATTAAAAAATCACCATCAAGTTTATTTAAGTTTGCATTGATTGTTACAATTTTTTTTAGTGTCAATAAAATGCTATTAGCTCTTCCGATGGAAGTTGATGATATTCGAGCAAACGGTTTTCTTGGAAAGATGCAAGGCGATGTTGCAGAACAGCTTACAAAAGCGACGGAAATGATTAACAAATACACCGAAATGTTAAAAAAAGCCCAAACCCAAATTGATAATCTTAATGAAATCAACCATATTATGAGCGATATGAACAGCTTTATAAACGGATCAAGCATTGCCATTGCAGACCCCAGAGAACTCATTAATAATTTGCAAGACGTCACAAAAAGAATGGAAAAAAATTTTAACCGATTAAAAAACGATATCAAAAATTATAATTATGCAGACCATATCCATTCAAAACGATTGAAAGGATTATGCCCCGAACTTGAAATTGACAAGGTGAAAGCCGGAATTACCAAACTAAGTTTTGTCAATACAGGTAAGGAAACTGAATTAACCAAAGCTTCCAGAGCATTTTTTGACGCTATTTCTGATGATATTAACGGTAATATCGATTCTTTAATTAGCGGACTGAAAGGGCGAGCCTTAGCAATTGTAACCTGCAGACAGTTTGCAGAAAATCATTACGCCATGAGGAAAAAGGAATATGAAAAAGAAAAAACTTTAGCACTATTGAACAATGACTTTGATACATATTATAAAATTGCCAAGGAAGAGCTTTTAGATGACAAAAAGCATAAAAAAGAATTAGGCGATGCCATCACTGAAGAGACTCAACCCCTATTCAAACGCTCCATTCAGATGCTAGAAACTTTGGGCGTGCAAGATAAAAGCTACAAAGGCAAAGATGGAAAACCTCTTTATTGCACACTCAAAAAAGACGATAACGGCGAAGAATTTTGCTATCCCAATGCCTTTGATGTTGCAAGATTAAATAACGACTATGAAAAGTATCAGGCAGATCTTAGAAAACAGCTTGCAGAGGCTGGGAACGATAAAGAAAAACAAGCTAGAGCCTATGCGAATATGAAAATGCAAGGAAATGATTTAGTGCTTTCTTATATCAAAGATATTGCCAATAATCTTTCATTTTTAAATGAAACAATGGCTTTGACTAGTAATTTAATTGCCAAAGATTATAAAAATAAATATGACACCGCCCCCGATGTTTCCGTACTTACAGAAAAACAGCAAGACGAGCTTGATGATTTAAATGACAAAATTGATCAAAGCGGGAGCGGTAAAACGCTTAAAGATTACGCTAAAAATGTAAAATTCAATCGCTTTGGTTTTCCCATTGATATTTTATATTCCAAAAGCAACAAGGGCAACAGCAACAGTGAGGGCGGCTTGGAATAAGGCGAGAATGAATCAATACTTTCTCAATCCCCCATTTCTATAAATCATCATTCTAAATCTTAAATTTCGCAGTTATTTTTAGCTGAATTTCTGTAATTTTTGATAAATTTCCACAAATTCTTACAAATTTCATTTTCTTCGTTACCGTTTTTCTATCTCTCTTAAACCCTTATCAACACATAATTCAGATTAAAAAATACATATTTTTAGATTAAGTTTTTCTAAAAATGTGTATTTTTTAAGATTTTCATTTCCACTAATATTTTTGCATCAAATCAAATTCAAATCTTGATTTGAAATGAAATATCCAAAAATAAAAGGAGCAATAATGGATTTAAGAAACTTGGAAACAAGGATTGAATTAAAAAAAGACGAAGTCGTGGCATTGGTCAATTATGGAGTTGAGCTTCAAAACGAGCTTGAAGCTCAAGCAGATTTAGAAGCAATTGCAGAACTTAAAAGAGGAGAAGAAAATGAGTGAGAAAAAAACTTGGACAGAAATGAATTTAGAAGAAAAGAAAGCAACGTTTGGCAATTATCTAATTTATGAAATTATCAAATCTGCAAAAGAAGGTTACGCACCGTTTCAACAAAAAACAGAAACATTTGACAGGGCTTACAACGGATTAAACGGAGTACCTTATCACGGTTTGAACTCTTTAATTTTAGATATCAAACAAAAGGAAGGAAAATATCAAAGCAATGTTTGGGCGAGCTTAAAAGATGCGAAAAATCTAGGGGCTTCAAAAGAAGAAATCGAAGCTGTTTTTAATGATAATTCCATTCCTAAAGCTAAAGTTTCTTTTATCAAGACTTTTGAATTGCAACCTGTTTATAAACTTGATATTAACGGCAATAAAATCCCCTATTTGAATCAAGATGGTTCTCAAGCGTTTGACAAAGACAAAAATCCCTTGTTTCAATACGAACTTGAGCCCAATACAGACAAAAACGGGAATATCAAAATCAATTTAAAAACCAATCAACCTTATATGAAAATCAAAACTGAACGAATTGACATAGAGCCTACGCTCGAATCAACATTTCTTTATAATATTGATGCGTTTCAAACCATCGACAAAAGCAAAATAAAGCCGATAAAAGTCGAGTTGTTTAAAAAATCAATGCTTTGGCATTCAAAAGACTTTGATCATTCCAAAACCCATATTATTTTTGGCGACATTGAAAAAAATTTCAACAAAACCACGGCAGAACAAATCAAAGAATATTTGATCGCTCAAAATAATTCTAAAAGCTATGAGCCTCCTATCAAGCTAAATGAAACACAAAAAAATCAAGTGGATTACATAGTGGATTACATAGTTGAAAAAAAATTGGAAGAAATGGGGATCATTGAGAAAAAAGAAGATAAATACAAACTCTTAGAAAATGATACAGCGGAGCTGAAACAAACTAAGTTATACAGAATAGAAGCTTTGAGAGACTTTGATGATGTAAAAGTCGGAGACAAAGGGGGCTATATTGAAAGCGAAGAAAATCTTTCTCATACCGGCAATGCTTTGCATGATAATGCCCATGATAATGCCAAAGCATATGATAGCGCAGTCATCGGTTCAGGACAACAAATATACGGGGATGTCGCTGTTAAAGGAAGTGTAGAAGTCTATCACGATAAAGACATCAGAAATCAAAAAGACTTAGACGACTATATGAAAAAAACTTCCCAAACCAATTCTAAAGAAGCAGTAAAAGAGACTAAAGCGGTCGGTAAAAAACAGGTCGCAAAAAAACAATCTAAAAATAACGTGGAAATGGCAATTTAAGTCAGAATCATAAGCTCTCTTGCTTATGATTTTTGATTATAAATGAAGCCAAAACTTTTAATTTCATTTCAAAGGAATCGTATGAACCGCAATATTGATGATTTTATGCAAAATTTTATGTATTTTTATCGTTTGCTGGGCAAAAATAAAGACAGATTTTTTGAACAATTAATAAAGGAGGTTTCAAATCTCAAAGAAAATGAAAATATCGAATCCAATAATTTTATTCAAGTTCTAAAAGAAGAATTGCTTCATTTGGAAGAAAAAGAGTCGGTAAAAACAGAGGCGGAAAATCTGCGTGATTTGGATGAAAACAGGCAAAAGGAACAAAATTCCCTCCAAAAAGACAATTCAGAGCTTGGCATTGCTCCAAAAATAAGCCAAACATTGGGATCAGAACAAGAAATTGAGAATACTTCTATGCTTGCAGGTAAAGTGCCAAGCACGCAAGAAAATACCCCTAAAACCTTTGTGCTACCCTTTCCAAGCAATCATTTTGAATTGATATTGGAAAAAAATATTAATGATTTTATCAAAAAATCAAATCCACAAATCGGTAGCAAACTTTCAGACCTTAATATTATAAAAAATATTGATTTTAATGGAAATTCATTTAAAGTTTTTTCTAAAAACGCCCTATTATCTGAAGAAAGGATTAACGGATTAAGGAATGATTATGCCAAGTCATATTTAAAGACTTTAGGTAATGAAATTGGTAGTGGTATGCAGTTTTTGGGGTTAAATGCCAAAGGCGAAATCCTACTTAGTTCCAAGATGGATTTAAGCCAAACTGATTTTTTAACAATGGTGAAATCCCAAAAAATACTGCGGAAAAATACTGAAAATTTAGAATTTAATTGGGATATCAATCATATTGAAAATTATCAAAAAGGAAGCAAGGAATTTATTGATCGTTTTGAAAATGAAATCAAAGATATTTTCAATGGGAATCAATCTTTAGAAATATCTGAAAATTCACAAGAGACAGATTTAGCCTTACAAGAGAAAAATCTAAACAATCCGAATTCTTTAGATGTTACTACGCAAATAAATCCAAATCCTATGCCAAAAGATAATTTGAAACCTCAAGGACTTGATAGGGCAAATCTTGAAAACTCCCATCAATCCAATCGCCAATCTGATGTCGCTCCTTTGCTTGATTTTTTTGATAAATTAAAGATCCAGCACGAACATATGGCGATTGGAAAAGATCAATTTAAAAAGGAATTTTTGATTTATTCCAAAACCCAAATGAAAGAAAATGAAATGAAAGTTTTGCTAAGACTTTTGAACAAAGAGCCTTCCAAACTGACCTCAGAGCATCAAAAATTAATTAAAAGCGGTTTGGCTTATGGTTTGGGTAATCAAAATTTACTTGATAAAGATTTGGGAATTGCCATTAAGAATCAACTTAAAATAGAGTTAAAGCCTGATGAAAAAGAATATTTGCAACAAAAAAATACAGAAAGCAAAAAAATAGAAAATGAGCTGAAAAATAACTTGGCAAATGAAGTTAAAAATAAAGTGGCAAATCAATTAGAAAATAGAATAAATGGTTTAGAAGATAAATCAACAGATAGGGCAACCATTGAGAATTCAAACAATCAATCATCTAAAACTCCTAAAGTCCTAAAAAATGCTCTCAAGACTACTTCTAAAGATAAAACACCAGATATTAAAGCTTCTAAAAAACAAATAAATTTAGGAATGGGAATGTAGGTTTTGTTATGGAAGATTTTAAAACCCTGCTTAATAAAATACTCTTGCAAGGAGAGTTTGAATCAGTAATAGAGTTGATTGATAAAGAGATTGTTGCAATTTCCAAGCAAACCGATTATAATATAATTCACGATACAATCAATCTTTGCCTGATTGTTTTGGATGAGAAAAAACCCATAGGCAAGTTTAGCTATGGTGAGAAACTGCAGGAGATTGTCAATGAATCAGACTATGCAAACAACACAAAGGACAGTGGATTTGTTATCAAAAATCAACTCAGCCAATATTCCCAAGCTTACCTTAGAAGAGTTCGAGAAGCGCTCATTAGAGAGAGAAGCACAAACAACCGCTCTGATAGCCAAGTCCAAGACAATACTTCAGGCAATAGAACATTGGAAACATCATATACTACCGAATTCATCTTACACAACAGAGAAAGTAATAGCTATCAAAGAGGATTTGCAGGAACAATTAAAAGCAATAACACAGGAGCTGATAGTCTTGCGAGACAATCACTGACTTCCCCACCAAAACAAGTCCGCTCAAACGAATTCAAACCTAAAGCTTTCACTGATTTAACTTTACTTCCCTTACATAAAATCCTCCTTTGCAATGGTTTTAAACTCAATAAAGATTCAAGCTCGGTAAATAATCCGGTTGTTTTTAATGACAACGACAAGCTTGTGATCTGTAAAAAAGAGGGACATTATCTTTATTTTAATACTGATGGAAGCAATGACAGAGGAAATATCATCAATTTTTGCAAACATCGAGGTGTAAATGTAAGTGATTTAATTAAAAATTATGAAAATGGCAACGTTGATTTGGAAAGTCATCAAATCCCGCAATACTTTAATTCGGAATTAAACTCCGCTCAAACCATTAAGAAATTTAATGAAATGTCTGCTTATAACCGAAACAATAATGAATTCTTTGCTAATCGGGGGCTGTATGACGCCCTGATAAATGAATACGACACCCAAATTAAACTTGACGGATTTGGAGATGTTTGTTTCCCGCATTTTAAGCTCTCACACATTCCGAATATTAATAAAAACAACTCCTTACAAGAGGGAGAATTGCAAACAATACAACCAAAAACAATGCTTACAATGTGCGGTTATACCAAACGCCTTAAATTTCCTCTGACTAAAAATACTAACGGCAGCATAAAAGAAAAACCGCTCAAACAGATTCATTACGGAGCAAAAGGCTTAGAGATTTTAAAACCAAACGGGCTTTTAAACCCTACAGATTCCAAACAGATCAAACAGATTGTGATAACAGAATCCATCATTGATTCTTTAAGCTTTTTACAACTTTTTTCAAACTTTAATCCTAAAGAAACGATGTTAATAGGAACTTGTGGAGATTTTAACTTTGAGATTGGACTTAAGCCAAGCTTGGAGGCGATTATGAAGATATTAAATCCTGATATTCGAATAGTTTTGGGTTTTGACAATGACACCAAAGGACGCAAATTCAGTGAGGAATTTGAAAGGTTTATTTTAGAAAAAACAAAAAAAGCTCCGATGGTTTATAAGCCGTTTTGCAAGGATTTAAACGACGATTTAAAACTTTCTCAACTCACCGGATTGAAAAAACTCAATAATGACAGCTTGAATGATTTTTTAGAAAAACAATTGCTCACTTATAAAAAAAGCTCCGACACTCTCAAACGAAAAAATATTCTAGAGACTTTTAGAAAAATAGATAAATATAAACCCCTCAAAGAAAATTTTAAAAATTCATTTAATGAAATCAACAAACATAAGGCAATCAGGGAGCTTTAGGAGTGAGAACAGGATTAGCAGGCAACGTTTATAATGAATAGTAAGACATAGAATGCAATAAAAATATTATAGATTACAATACAAGATAATATATAGAATTCAACATAAGCTCCTACCTCTTCCAAATTCTTTCATTTTTTTCCTTCCCAATGCTTCTACTTAATCTGTTAATTTTATTCATTCAAGTAAAAACTCGAATAAAAATAAATTTTTATTGAAAATTTCGGCTTCCTACCTCTACATCTATTTGCTTTCAATTCAAAACATCCCCAAAGTCCTTTATTTATAAGGGGAGAAAAGGCTGATGAAATACCTATTTTAGGTATTTTTAGGCGTTTGTGGGTGATAAAATATGCCTATCAAAAGAAAAATAAAGGAGTTTGAGATGGCAACAAGATCGGCGATCGGATTAGAAAAGCAATACAGGAGCATAGAGGCGGTACATTGTCATTATGATGGCTATTTAGACGGCGCAGGGAGAACTCTTTATCAAATTAAATTAAAGGATTAAAAATGCCAAAAATAAAAACAAGATTAAAAAACAAAAGAAGAAAAATCTCTGAAAAAAGAGGCTTAAATCAAGGTTCAAACTTGTTTGATACTTCAGTCGGAGACGATGCGTTTTATGCAAGCTTAAATCCCCACATGAAGAAATCTTATGACGAATTGCTTGAAAGTTACGCAAAATTTCAAATTCAAAAAGAAGATTTTAAGAAATTCACAATTAAATGCAAAAATCAAATCCTATCTATTGTAATTCAAAATGATCTTTTCGGTCAAAATTTGATTTTTGTCTATGATAGGAGGAATACCGTTGTTTGCGAAATTGTTTCAGAGACAATGCCCTCTGTTGAAGAAATCAAGGAGCGGGTGTTTATGGCGATGATCAAACCAAAAAGAGCAAAACGTCCCCAAAGCAATTCTCAAGATCAAGACAGAGCAGATTTGTTTAACCCCTCTTTGCTTGGCGGGTATTATGCGGCTTAAGCTTTTAAGCCTCTTAAAGTAAATATTGCCCATAATCTCTTAACGCAGAGGGAACCGGTAATCTTAAGAAAAATTTAAAATGGTTGTAAAATCAGAGTTTGATTTTATTTTTAGGAGATAAAAATGACAAAGATGACTTCGTTGGAACGGGAATTATTTGAGCTTATTAAAGACTATGCAGACTTTAAGTCTAAAACCTATTCAAAACACAATGTAAGAGATTTAGACAGTTTCCAAATTTTGCAAAATCAAATTAACAATACCCAAAGTATGCAAGAATTAAACGGCATTTGTCAGCGACTTTGTTACTTTGGTGTTAAGAGCATTGCAAATTTAAAGATTTTAAACCATTTTTATAACTTTCTAAAAGAAAATAGCAAAGCATTAAAAATTAAAGAATTGAAGTTGTTGAAAGAGAGCGTGGTGATTGATTTTTTATACAATTTAAGCTTAAGGTATAAGGATTCCTCAATTTTTGTGTTTAAAACAAATATTGGAACTTTTTTTAAATATTTGGATAAAAACAGAGGTTACCGCTTCAACTTTAGTCTAAAAATGTCGCTTGGCAAACAGGTAAAAATCCCTAAATTCTTACCAAAAGAAAAGTTTTTTGATTTCATCAATTATCTTAAAAATGCCTCTTTTCACACAGACTTAGATAAACGCAATCGTCTCATTGTTCTCATTGTAGCTTATAGCGGGCTAAGAAGTTCAGAGGTGCGTGGGTTAAAAACGACTGATATAACCGGTGATGAGCAAAATTATTATTTTAAGGTGAATGGCAAGGGGAATAAAGAAAGAATTGCAATTATCAGAAAAGAATTGATAGAAGAATTTTTGCAAGAATGGTTAAACACACCGACTAGAAAGCGAAAAAATAGCAAAGGTTATATTTTTATGACTGCAAAAAATACAAACACAACAAGCTATTTCTTAAACAAAATCCTTAAAAAACTGGGATTCTTGCAAGATATCAACGTTGGTTTGCATATGCTACGCCATAGCTTTGGAAGTTATATTTATGGGGAAACCAAAGACTTGATTTTAACCCAAAATGCCTTAGGACACTCCAATATTGAAACAACTAAAATTTATATCCATACCAACAATGATTATTGTAGGCAGGTGGCAAATTTGTTTTGATAATCGAATTTACTTAAGATTAGAAATAGGGAGATTGTGTTAAGATTTAACACAAAAGAGGCTGATATAGACCTATCAGCTCCATATCTGCAAAACCAAATTTTATTTTTAAAGAGGAATTTATGAGAAAACACTACAAGTTCTTAATTATTGTCAGTCTGCTCGGCTTGAATTTCAATTTTTTAAATGCCGATCAAACCTTATCCATTGATGAAAATATACAAAGATGCGACAAGGGAGATTTGCAAGCTTGCTTTGATGCCAAAGATTGGAATGGATTAGCAAAGCAATGTCTTAAAAATAATGAAGCGGCTTGCGGCGAAATAATTCGTATGGTAGTAAATCCAAAAGCATATACCGAAGGTGCCGAATATTTTAGCATAGACAAGTTTGAAAATATAAAAATTTATGAGAAAGCATGTGCAAAAGAGTTTCCGGAGGCTTGTAGATTACTTTCAATAAAATATCAAGACGGAGATAAAAATTTCAAAATTGACTATCCAAAATCTAGGAAATATTTTATAAAAAGTTGTCAATTAAGCTCTAACGGTCAAAAAAATTGCGATTACAAATACTTGCAATACAATTCGGATGAAGAATTAGACAAATCAAAATTACAAACAAAGATATTAAAAAAACTCTGCAATGACGGTGACAACACTTTTTGTTATTTGTATGGAGACAGGTTAATGAATCAAAAATACAGACTGCCGGAAGATTTTAATGAGGCAAAAAATATTTTTCAAAAACTTTGCGATGTGAATGATAAAACCTTAATGCCGTTGGGATGTTACAATTTAGGTGTTGTCATCAGTCATCTTGATGCGAAAGAACACGATAAATACGATGAAAAACTTTTAGATTATACCCAAGCAAGGGATTTGTTTGACCAATCTTGCAACAATCGGTATAGTATAATAGATGCCTGCTACTATTTAGCCACCATATATAGATACAAACTTGCCAAGAAAAAAAGCTGGCTGGAGGGCTCGGATCATTATTATGACAAAGCTTGCAATAGTGGATTTGCTAAGGCTTGCAAGGAAAAAAATCTTATCGTTGAAAAATACAAAAATTTGAGAAAATAAATCGCTGATATAGACCTATCAGCTCCATATCTGCAAAACCAAATTTTATTTTTCAAAGATATTTTTGAAAAAATAGAAAATTTTCCTGCAATCGTCTATACGGTATATAATGCCTAATGTTATTTGGGCATCTCATCGACAAAACCTACAAAGAATTATCAGTATAAGAACAAAATGCAATAATAATGATTGTATTGCATTTATTATTAATTATTACATCTCGTTTAATTGTATTTAATTCTATTCTGATTCATTCTAATCAATAATATTATATTGTGATATATTTAGAGTATTTATATTGATAATAATAGTATGATATTATCAATAATTATATTATATTATATTGTGTTATTAATAATGATATTGTATAATGAATCAATCACAATATAATACAAGGAATTAAATGGCAAAAATAGATACAAATATTTTGAATAAGAATTTTGATTTTACTCACGAAGAAAGCATTGAGGTAGCTTGCTTACTGCTGTCTTATTTGCATGCTTATAATTTTAATGACAAAAATTCTAAAGATTTTATTACAAGCAATGTCGCTAAGATGTTTGAAACATTTTTTGCCAAACAAACCGATGCAACTTTTGATATATTGAAAAACAAATTTGACGCAATCAGGAAAAGTCATTCAAAAACAATGGAGGAGATGGCAAGCAACCCTATAAAAATGCGAGCAATGCTTTTTTCGACAAAGGATTTGCAAAAGCCCGTAGGCTGGAGTAAAGCAGAGGAAAAAAATCCCAATATCATTAAAGTGGATATCGGCAAAAAAATTGCTGATTTTGCCCACCATCAAGCCCAAGAGGGCGCAATGATTTTGCTTGCTTATGTTCAAACTGCTGAAATGTATAAAGGTTTATCTGTAAAAAGGTTTTTCAAAGAGTTTTTCAGCGTATATCAAAGCTTCTTAAAAGAAAAAAATCCGACAAAGGAATTTGCAAGAGAATTCCAAAAAATCGGTGCTAAAAGAGAGACAAAAGAAACAGAGCTGCAAGATCAGGCAGTCTGAGATTAAAGGAGCAGTAAAATGATTATTACCATAGCCAATGAAAAAGGCGGATCCGGAAAAAGCACGCTTTGTTTAAACCTTGCTTTAAGGCTGATGAAAGCAAATAGAGAAGTTGTAGTTTTAGATACGGATATGCAAAAAAGCATTGAAGTTTTTTTAAACATTCGCAATGAAAAAGAGCTGCATTCATTCCCCTTATACAACAGAACAGGCAATATTACAGATACTTTAAAGCAAATGAGTGCAAAATATGAAAACATTCTCATTGACACTAAAGGCGAAGATTCTAAAGAATGCCAAAAAGCAATGTTACTTTCTGATTTAGTTATCATCCCTACTACCCCTTCGCAATTAGATATTGCAGTTTTATTGGAAATGTTTGAACGGATTCAAAACATTCAAGTCATCAATGAAAAGTTAAGAGTCTGTATTTTAATGAACAGGATTCCTCCAATACCGTATTTGAAAGAAAAACAAGCTTTGATTGATTTCATCTCAGAAAATAAGGAAGATTTAAACATTGATTTGTTGGAAAATATCTTGCACGAAAGGATTGCTTATAAACGAAGCGTGTCAGAAGGACTTGGAGTAATTGAATATGATGAGCCAAAGGCAAAAAAAGAATTTGAAAGTCTTTATGATGAACTTGAGAGTAGATTTTTCAAACAAAGTTTTAAACAAAACTCAAAACAAAAACCCGCTTAATAAAACAAGGATGCGCAATGGAATTTAAAAATACAAAAAAGAATAGTAAAGATAGTAATAAACTTACATCCGTAGAAAATGAAACGGCAGAAAATAAACTTGATGCCTTAAGTGATAAGTTTGATGAAGCTCAAAAAAAGGAAATGCAGACTTCTAAAATGCAAGTTGATAGAACAGATGGGGGCGATGACGAAAAAAAGAATTACACCCTTTATCTTTCAAAAAGTGTTATTAATGAATTAGATAACTATTTAAAAGAATTTGGGAGTTTTGGAGAGAACAAGAGTTCTTTTATCCAAGAAGCAATTTTAGAGAGATTGCAAACAAAAAAACAGAATATGAAAAAATTATTGTTAGAGAAATTAGAGAGATTAGACAGGAAATGAGTCTTTGGGTAAATCTCTTGTTAGAATATCAAATTGTTTTATTCACAAAAAGAAAGGACTGGTATGCAATATAATCCTGATTTTTTGGAAAATACGCACATCTTTAATCAAGATGAACTTTTAAGTTTGGAAAAAATATCCGAAAAGATGCCTTTAGAATTATTTTTGAATTCAAGAGGCGATAAAGGGCTTGTAGAGTGGCTTAAATTTGATTTTGTATATTCAAGCTCTCAAATTGAGGGCAATACGTATGACAGATTTGAAACTTTAGCATTGCTGGAAGAAGGTATCACTGCGGGGGGTAAAAAATACAGCGATGCTTTAATGATTTTGAACCTAAGGGATGCTTATGAGGAGATTTTACGTGATCAAATAATCCCTGTCAATAAGCAAACTCTAAAACATCTCCATAGCATTATAACCAAAGATTTATTGCCAGCTAAAGACATCGGCTCCATTAGAGAAGACGATGTAAAAATAATGGGAACTTCCTATCAGCCCTTAGGCAATCGAGAAAAAATAAATGCTGAATTGGATTATTTATTTAAAAAATATAATACTTTGAATAATCCCTTTGATCGCGCACTTTATTTGCACAATAATCTTGCCTATCTTCAATGCTTTCAAGACGGCAATAAAAGAACGGCAAGGGCGATGCAATTTTTGTCTTTAAAAAATGACGGCATAATGCCAATGGTATTAATTGATACTGACAAGGCAGTCTATAGTGAATACAGAAAAGCATTGATTATTTATTATGAAAGTGGCGATTATAGCGAGACTAAAGAATTTTTTAAGAAAAACTATGAAAAATTGTATTCCGAAATTATCCCATTATTTGCTCAAGACAAGGCATTGCAAGATAAAATAAAACCAAAAGGTTATCAGCTTGAAAAATCACTTAAAATAAAGCAAAATAATCAAAAAAGAAAGGGTGATATTCAATGCGATATTCCATAAGAAAAGAAAAATCCCAAAGTAATATTTATAAAACAATATTATTTTATATTGTCGGAGGCATTTTAATTTTTCTTTTCTTTAATTTGATATTGCCTAATATTCTCGCAAGGGTAAATAAATATTACATCATTTATAATAACCTTACGGACAATACTACATTTTATTATCAGGGAAAACAAGTGATCACATTCCCAAAAAAAGAAACAACTTGGACAATCAGAACCGACCTTCAAAAAAATAACATCGCCTTTATTGTCAATGACTACGGACAACCATCAATGCCAAAAGTATTAGAAATTGACTGTGTCCAAGAAACTGGATGCGTCACAAAAATGAACTATATTGTAATGTTTTAATCCTTCTGCTGATTTTTGGGATATGGTTTTATTGATTCACTCAATTTGGGATTATTATCCTTTGTTTCTTTTGTCATTTGGGATATTTTATTTGTATTTGCAACCCCTCCTTTGAATAAATCGACCTGTTTGATTTGAGAGTCAATTTTATTTTGATACTTCTTATCTAGAGTTTGGGTGTAGCTATCTTTTAATAATGTTTTAGAAACCATCAATTCTTTTGTAATAAAATCCAGTGCTTTTAAATTTCTGAATAAAGCACGGCTTTCTCCATTGCTGTCAAAAACTTTTAAGCAATCCCTCTTAAAAGCTTCGTTAAATGCCTTATAATCTTTTTGAACCTGAATATCAAGTTCTTGATGCCTTTGAACCAAAAATGCCAATCGCTTTTTGATTAATCCTAAAATTTCCTTTTTTCTAATCTCAATCGTTTGTAAAAAAGATTCCAAATCATCATTTGAGGTTTTTATAGCCTTTTGAGTATTAAAAGATTTCAAATAGCGTTCATAAGTCTTATAAGTTTGGAGCTGTTTTTTAAGTTCAAAAAGATTGGTTTTGTCTGAATTTAACAATGCTATCATATTCATTGCCTTATTCAATGCAATCGAATGATTTTTTACTCTTAAATGATGGGATAAAATGTCATTTTTTAAGATACTCATATTCTTAAAAACAACTTTTGAAGCATAAGGCTCAAAAGTCTTTAATGAAGACAATAAAGTCTTTTTCTTCTCTAAAAGCGTAAAATTTTGACTGAAAACCTTAAATTTATCACTCCAACCTATCAAATGTTTCATTTCTGATTCAAGCCTGCCCATTGCCTTAGAATTCTTTGAAATATCTTTTTGGAGCGATTGAATGGCATTTTCATTCTTAAGATTTTCAAAACTTTTTTTATCGAAAGACAAACTCTCCCTCTTGGCTAAAAGATCTTCGAGATCGTTTTGAAATTTCGAATCGACTTTTTTTAAAAATTGATGGCGATTGTTTAAATCTCTAAAAGCGCTATTATAAAAACTCTCCGCATCAAAACGACTTAAATTGTTACTTTGGGCTTGAACAGCCTTTATTTCTTCTTCAATGCTTTCCAATTTAATTTTTGGATTGTTTGAATAGTCGAGTTTGCCATCAGAAAGATAAAAAAGATTATTTTTAAAATCTTCGCGGAGTTGATGATAAAACTCTCTGCATTCGCTCTTAGAGGCAAAATGAAGTTTCCTGCCTGTTGTTTGATTGGTTTTATTGATAACGCAATGGATATGCGGATTGTTTTGATGAGAATGGGGAATTAAGACAAAAGAATAATCTGTTAGGTTAGATTTTAAAGTTTGATAAACAGCAGTTTGTAAAAGCTTTAAGATTTTTTCACTCTTAGCCTCTTTGAGAGAGAAAACCAAATGCAAGCCTACTTTATCATTTTCTTTAGCATTCACATAATCAGGCTTCCATTCCTCTAAAATTTCTTTAAAACTTTTTAGTTCAAAAAACTCATTAAAAGCTGTTTTTTCAATTGCATTTTTTATTGTATAGCTCAAAGCATTAAAAAGATGTTTATGATTTAAATTGCCAATGTTTTTAATCACGACTTGTTTGGAAGATTGTGATGCAAATAATGAAGAGCCTAATAAAGAATTTGGAGAATAGAAATTTGATTGTAAATGCAAATCTTTTTTGGAATGAAAGCTTTTAAAAGCAAAGATCAAATTATCAGAATAACTTTTAGGGGTTTTGGAAGTTCTTTTGACAGGTTCATATTCAAATAAAGGCTCGTCATCTGAAATGATATATTTTAACGGAAGTTTTGTAATGATACCGGTATTGTTTATTCCATTCAATATAAAACCTTACAATCTTTTAAAATCTTTTCTTTAATGATTTTATTTTGATTTAAAAAAATAAATTTAAGAAACTTAAGAATTTGAATCAGATTTAAATATCTCAAAATGATTTTTATGCATTTATCAATTCTTACAAAATATAAATAATATAAAGTAACCAAAATATCAATATCTTAATTATAACCAACCCTATTGGAAATATAAATCAATTTCTAATGATTTCATTTCTAATAAATTTATCATTCTTTCATTCTTAAATTCCAAAATCTTTTTTTTAAAATCTTTTAAATCTCAAGATCTCTGAAAAATTATTAATCCGAATATTAATTTTAAATATTATCAAGTTATCAATCTTAATAATTTTAATTAAGTGAAATCTTATAAATCTTAAATCTCTCTTTCTTTCCCCTTATATATAAATACAATTGTATGGAAATTCATTTCCACTATCCATTAATGATTGTAATCATTGCAGTTTCAATGCAGATTATTCATTTATTCATTATGAGAAATCAAATTATTGTCTCAGTTCTTAAAAATATTAAGTCGTAATTGCGAGAAGCCTTTGAAAGTTTTGCAAAGTTTCGATACAAGGTTTTTAATTATCTTTAAATAAGATTGTCTTATGATAAGTTTCATAACAAAGATTTAAAATTTTATTCACGATAGTTTATAAAAATCAGAGAGAAATGGCAAAGAAAAAGCAAGAAGAAGTTTGAGTAAAATCAAAACAAAAAAGAGAGAAAATTGCAATGAAAATTATGACAAATTTCATAGCAAACCAGAGTAAGCAAAATCAAAATAAATTTTACAACAAAATCACAATGAGTTTTACAGCAACTTTCAATCAAAGCAATCGAAAATTTTACTATTGTTTGTTTGTCCTTTTTTGCATAGAAAATGCAAACTCTTTGAAGAGTTTATTTAAAAATTTTCAAAGTTTTTGTATGAGAAAAAATACAGAAATCCAAAAGAATGCAGGATAACCCAAAAAATATGTATTTTTTTCTATAATGCCCTATGCAGGGAGCTTAGAGAAGATAGTAAGATAAATACGGCATTTGAAGCACCTTAAGTTTTATTTAAGTATTGCTTTTGCTTGAGTAAAAATACGATGACTTGAAAAAATATTTGGCAAGAAGTTTGACAATAAATTTTATAACGAGTTGGTAAAATTTTTTATGGCAAGTCGGTAAGAAAAGTCACGACAATTGATACGATCATTTGATGAGAAAAATCATAGTAACCTGATAGGCAATTTGAAATGAAACTTGATGAAAAACTTTTGATATTTTTTTTGAGTTGTAATTATCAAAGCGATTAATCATATGCAAGCAATTGTGTAAGAACAGGAAGAATCACAATAAAATCAATATCAAAATAAATGAGTTTAAAGACAGACAAATAAAGATAAACTCAATATCAAAATAAATAAATTTAAAATCAATCTATACGGATAACTTAAAAACAAAACCGAATGAATCTCAAATTCATTTGTAACTTATGGATCAAACATCCTATATTGCCAAATCAAAATCAAAATAAATACTCAAGTTATAAGCAATCAGCTTTAATGAACTCTGAAAGCTCAATAATTTTATTTAAGGGGAAACAGCGGGGATTGATTGTTTTAATCGCTTATGGTGATAGAAATGGTGAAAAATGAACTTAAGTGCAATAAAAATAGCTTATAATAGTCAATCTCAAAGTTGAACTAAAAGTGCAAAGCATAGCCAAAGGCTAACCTTAAAATACAATTTTTAATTATTCGTTCGCTCTTGACTTGTTTATTTTTTTTAGAAACAATACTGGCAAAATCTTCGATTGAAACTTAGCTTCAACTTAATATTTCATTTTTATCTAAAATTTTGTTTTTTATATTATTTTGTTATTTTGCTCATTTTGAATTTTGTTTTTCATTTCTTCGATCATTGATTTAATATTGATGTTTTCAGCGATTTCTGTTGTAATCATTTTCATTGCTTTACTCACTGAGCTATGATCTTTCATATTTAAAAACTGAGCTAAGGCAGGCATTGAGTTTGGTGTGAGTGTTCTTGCGAGGTAAATAACGATTCTTCTAGCATTGGCTGTAGTTTTGTTTCTAGATTTTGATTTGATTTCGCTGGGTTTGATGTTGAGTTCTTTTGAGACGATTTTAATGATATTTTCTAGTGTAATATTTTCTAAATTTTCTTTTTGAGTGTCTTTGATGGCATTTTTTGCCATTGCTAAGGTGATATTTTGTCCGATAATAGAAGCTTGGGCATTCAGTTTTAGAATAATCCCTTCAATTTGGCGAATATTGTCATTGATATTTGAAGCAAGATAATGGATAATTTCGCGGTCAATTTCAATTTGATTAAGATGGCATTTTTGAATGATGATAGCAATTTTTGTTTCCAATCCAGGCGGTTGGATATCTGCAATGATTCCCCATTCAAATCTTGATTTTAATCTTTCTTCTAAACCTAAGATTTGTTTAGGGGGTTTATCACTTGTCATCACGATTTGCTTTTTTTTGTCGTGAAGTTCATTAAAAGTATGAAAAAATTCTTGTTGGACGCCTTCTTTACCTCCAAAAAATTGAACATCATCAATCAATAGATAATCACAACTTCGGTATTTGTCTCGGAATCGATCCATTGTGTTGTTGTTAATGCGGGTGATGAAGTCATTTAAAAATTGTTCGGCTGTAACATAAATGACTATTTTATTTTTTTCTGAAACACTATTGCCAATAGCATTGAGAATATGTGTTTTTCCAAGACCTGTACCTCCATAGATTAAAACTGGATTATAAACTTCAGCTTGTCTTTGAGAGATTTTTTTAGCAATTTCATAGCAGAATCGGTTTGAATCTCCCACTACAAAGGAATCAAATGTATAAGAGGGATTTAAAATTGCTCGAGTTTGAAGCTTGGATCCGTAGTTTTTCGAACTTTTCACATCTTTTTTTTGCGATTCCACAATAATGCTTATTTCTGGCTTAATTTTTTTATAAATTTCAAACAAGTGTATGATCTTTTCACTGTATTTGGTTTTTATCCAATTGGCAATGTAGATGTTAGGGACAATAAAGACTGCTAAGTCCGATTTAGAGGTATTTTCATCGTATTTCATTTTTGATATATAGGTATTGTATTCATACTCTGTAATTTCGTCTTTAAGCTGTTTTAATATATCATTTTCTAACATTTTTTCTCCGTCGATAATAATTTCACAATGTGAAAAGTTTAGTGAATAATAGTGAAAAAAATGTGTAAAATAAATAAAACGGAAGCAAAATCAAATGAATATTTTAGGTATTGATCCTGGAAGCAGGAATTGCGGTTATGCAATTGTCAATTTAGAACTCAATAAAATTTCTTTGATTGAAGCAGGTTTTATCAAGATGAAAGAACGAGTATTACAGCATCAAATCTTAGAATTTGTGGAGGGCATTGATTTGGTGTTACAATCTTATAAGATTGATGAAGTTGCTATTGAAGATATGTTTTATGCTTATAATCCTAAATCTGTTATTAAGTTGGCTCAATTTCGTGGGGCTCTTAGCTTAAAAATTTTGCAGGAGTTGGGAAATTTTGCCGAATATACGCCTTTACAGATTAAAAAAGCATTGACAGGAAATGGAAAAGCTGGAAAAAATCAAGTAGCTTTTATGGTCAAGAGAATATTAGGTATTAAAGGCGAGATCAAGCCTTTGGATATTACTGATGCAATTGCGATTGCCATCACGCATTCACAACGCCTGAAAGTGGAAAAAAAAGGCTGATATTTGTTTATTGTTTTAAAGCAAATATTTTTCCCATTCATAAGCACTTTGGATGATAGTTTTTAAATCATTATATTTTGGTTTCCATTTTGTCATTGAGAGTATTTTTTGGTTGTTTGCTACTAAGATTGCTGGATCGCCAGCCCTTCTAGAAAGAATTTGAACTTCAAAATCTGTTTTAGAGATTTCTTTGAGAGTGTTGATGACTTCTTTGACGCTGTATCCTTGTGCATAGCCTACATTAAAAACTTCTGATTTTTGAGACTCTATCAAATAATTCCAAGCTTCTAAATGCGCGATTGCTAAGTCGTTGATATGAATATAGTCACGAATACAGGTACCATCTTTAGTGGGGTAGTCATCACCAAAAATAAACATTTTCTCTCTTTTATTGCTTGCACATTCACAAGCAACTTTAATCAAATGTGTGGCGTTTTTGCTTCTTTGCCCTAAACCTGCTTTGGAGTCATAACAATTTTCTATATTCGCTCCTGCTACATTGAAATATCGAAGCGCAATATAATTAAAATCATATGCTTCACTGCAGTCCTTTAAAATTTTTTCGCTCATCATTTTAGAGACTCCGTAAGGATTGATAGGATTCAAAGGAGTATTTTCTTGCACGGGAATGAGTTTAAAATCAGGTTCTCCATAAACAGCTGCACTGGAGGAAAAAATAAAATTTTTTATTTGATGGCGGATACACAATCGAATCAAAGAAGTCGTATTGAGTGTATTATTTGTATAGTATAAAAGCGGGTTAGTAACAGATTCGCTTACAATCAAAGAAGCGCTAAAATGCAAAACCCCTTCAAAACGGGTTTCTTTAAAAATATTTTCAAGAGTGGCAGTATCAGATAAATCTGATTGTATAAAATTGATTCTGTCGCCAAATTTGTTTTTTAAATATTGGAAATTTTCAAAGAAACCCGTGCTTAGATTATCAATAATCGTAAGGGTATAATCGGTATTTTTTAAAAATTCCAATGCTGTGTGAGAACCGATATATCCGCTACCTCCGGTGAATAATAGATTCATTTTTACTCCTAGAATATAAAATTATAAATTATAGCTAAGTTCGCGATTTTAAATTGGCTATAATTTTTTAAATAAAAAATTATTTTGATTTCAAAATTAAGGAATTGTGATGGAAGACGTATTTGATACCAAATCTCTTACAATGTCGGTTCTAGTAACACCGAGTATGGTTAATTTTGGTGGCGTGATGCACGGAGGCGAGCTTTTAAAGATATTAGATCAGGTTGCTTATGCTTGTGCGACGAGATATTGCGGCATAGGTGTTGTGACATTGAGTGTGGATAATGTTATTTTTAAACATCCAATTCCAATCGGGTCGATGATTACTTTTTTGGCAAGTGTGAATTATACAGGCAGAACAAGTTGCGAAATAGGGATTAAAGTCATCAGTGAAAATATCAAAGACAAATATGTAACGCATTGCAATAGTTGTTATTTTACAATGGTGGCAGTTCAAGATGGCAAAACCGTTCCGATACCTCAATTAGAGCCAAAAACCCCAATGGAAAAACAAAGGTATCAAAAAGCAATTGAGAGAAGAAAAGCAAGATTAGGCAAGTGATTTCTAATTTTTTTGGCTATAAAGTGTAATGAAATTCTGAATTTCTTCTTCAATGCTATGATTGCCATAAAATTTTATAGTCAAATTTTGAGAATCTTGAGGAAAAAGGCTTTGAATCGGGACAATTTCAACAATCCCTTTGATACTTGAATTTTTGTTCTTAAAGGAGAGCTTGATATATTCATTCAGCGTTTCCACGATCAAAGTGAGATCTTTTTTATGCGAAATTTTTAGGTTTTGGAGTTGGTGTTCCTCTTGTATGAAACAATCAAAAGTATATAAATAATATTTTATAGTCGGGATACTTCTGTTTTGAATGAATTTTTTATCAATATTTAAACCAAATAGCAAGTTTTTATCTTCGGTAATGATTGTAGAGCGCATATATTCTTGTAGTCCTAAAACACCTTTGGATTTTGCATTGAGTTTTTCTTCTTCAAGCATCAAAATAAAGTTTAAAAGATCATTGAGTTCATCATTCAGTTTTTTGATTTGATCGTGGGTTTTAGCAAGAATGTTTTTGTTGTCAATGATTTCTGAACTCCTGACATTCAGACGGCTTTCAAGTTCTTGGATATAGGCTTTTTGTTCATCAAGCTTTGCCTCTAGGGCTTTGAGTTGGTTTTTATTCATCAATCCATTCCATATCGTGTGGCCAAATCAATCGCGTTTAGATAACTGTGAGCATTTGGCCGAGTTTTGTAAGCTATGTCATAAGCTACGCCGTGATCCACAGATGTTCTTAATATCGGAATATTTAGGGTTATATTTATGCTTTCATAAAAATATAGCGCTTTTAAAGGTGCTAAACCCACATCGTGATACATACTGACAAAAAATTGATATTCTTCTCTGTTTTTCGGGCTAAAAGCAGTATCAGGCGGAATGGGTCCTGTAAAATATTCTTGCCCCAGCGTTTTGTTTGCCTTTATAATTGCTTTTTTAATGGCTTCATCTTCATTTCCCATCACCCCATCATCACCGCAATGCGGATTGACTCCAAGTACAAGTGCTTTTTTCATTTTAATGCAGTGATAAAATTGAATTAAAAATTCGCTTAATTCTTCTGTTTTAATCATTGCACTTACGTCTTTAAGCGGGATATGATCACTAAAAAGAGCAACAAACATTTTTTCACACCCAAGCATCATTATCGCTTTTTTTTGGTAGCGTTTTGCTAAGACTTCAGTATGTCCCACTTCTTTAATCCCAGCTATTTGCCAAGCTTTTTTATGAATGGGAAGCGTGCAAATGCCTTGAACTTCTTTATTGTCTGCAAGTTTGCAGGCTTGAAGAAAACTTTCGTAGCTGTAACGCCCACTTTGAGCATTGATAGTACCTGCACAGATAGAAGGAAGCGGAGTATTTGGGGGTACAAATTCCATATCTTTAGGCATAGCAATTCCCAATATTTTGCAGGCATCTTGAAGTAATTCAGGATGGGCACAATAAATGGGATTGCATAGTTTTTTGATTTTTTTATGTTCATTGAGAGCGATTTGAGGACCCACTCCGTTAATGTCTCCGATAGAGATGGCGATTTTTTTCATCGTATCAGTTCCAACATATCTTTTATCGCCTTTTCCAATCCCGTGAAAATTGATCGGGCAATAATGCTTTGTCCGATATTGAGTTCTGTGATAGCAGGGATTTTAGCAATAGAAGAGACATTTTGGTAATTGAGTCCGTGTCCGGCAAAAACTCCCAAGTGTAGATCTTTTGCCAAATTCGCACAATCAATAAGCTTACAAAAAGATTCATCAAGCAGTTTGCTCAAAAGATTTCTATCTAATTCAAGGTTTTTGATGGAGTTTTTATGTCTTGAGAGATTAGAATAAAGCATTAAATGCAAGTTGGCGTACTCACCCGTATGAAACTCCACTCCATCTGCACCCAATTCTTTTGCCTTTGTAGTGCAATCTTTATTTGGATCGATGAAGAGGGCTGTTTGAATTTGGTTTTTTTGAAATTCTTTGATGATTTTTTCTAAATTTGAGCGATTTAAATCCAGCCCGCCCTCAGTCGTGACTTCTTCTCTTTTTTCGGGAACGAGTGTGATTTTATGGGGTTTTTGTTCGCATAAAAAATCAATGATTTTTTCATCACAAGCACACTCTACATTTATGGGTAAAATAGAGGTCTGAATGATTTTTTTTACATCATCATCGTGGATATGGCGTCTGTCTTCTCTGAGATGGATAGTGATTTGGGAAACTCCCGCATTTTTTGCGATAAATACCGCTTCCAATGGGTCGGGATCATTGATTTTTCTAGCTTCTCTTAATGTGGCGATATGATCAATATTTAGCCCTAAATTCATAGAATGTCTCCAAATTTTTGTAGTCTTTTTAGCTTAAAACATATTATAATTAAAGACATTATATAGATTTTAGGAGACTTTATGCCAACCAAACGACTAAATGGCTCTGAAATGGTAATAGAAGCTTTGCGATCAGAAGGCGTAAAAGTGATTTTTGGTTACCCTGGTGGAGCGGTTTTGAATGTGTATGATGAAATTTATAAGCAAAATTATTTCAAGCATATATTGACACGGCACGAACAAGGCGCAATTCACGCTGCTGATGGCTATGCTCGCGCAAGCGGGGAAGTCGGTGTGGCTGTCATTACTTCAGGCCCGGGATTTACAAATGCGGTTACAGGGATTGCAACGGCATATACCGATTCTATTCCCTTAGTCATCATTAGCGGTCAAGTTCCTATTGTTCAAATTGGAACTGATGCATTCCAAGAGATTGATGCAGTGGGTATCTCTCGCCCTTGTACCAAACATAATTTTTTGGTCAAAAGCATTGAAGAACTCCCTAGAATCCTAAAAGAAGCTTTTTATATTGCCAAAAGTGGGAGACCCGGTCCTGTGTTGGTAGATTTGCCCAAAGATATTAGTGCGACTTATGGGGATTTTGATTATCCTTCTGAAGTTTCTCTCAGGACTTACAAGCCTACCACAAAAGGAAATTCAAGGCAGATTAAAAAAGTTGTGCAAGCTTTAAAGGAAGCAAAAAAACCTTTGTTTTATATCGGCGGGGGTGCTGTGATTTCAGGCGCTTCAGAGGCGATTAGAAAGCTTGTGGATAAAACGCATATTCCTGCTCTTGAGACTTTAATGGCAAAAGGTGTTATTCCCCATAAACATCCTTGTTTGCTTGGAATGGTCGGAATGCACGGGACTTATGCGGCCAATATGGCAATGCAAGAATGTGATTTACTCATTTGTCTTGGAGCGAGATTTGATGATCGGGTTACTGGAAAAGTGAGCGAATTTGCCAAATTTGCCAAAATTGTTCATATTGACATTGATCCAAGCTCTATTGGTAAAATTATTGATGTTCATTTTCCGATTGTGGGCGATTTGAAAAGTGTTTGTGAGGATATTTTGGAATGCCTTGAAGAATATGATATTTCTTCGATTGAACAATGGAGAGAGTTACTTGCCAAATATGCCCATATGCACCCACTAGGGTATAAAGATTCTGATGAGGTTCTCAAACCCCAGTGGGTCATTCAAAAAATTGGGGAGATTTTGGGAGAAAAAGCCGTTGTTGTTACAGATGTGGGGCAGCATCAAATGTGGACAGCACAATTTTATCCCTTTAGTTTTCCCAGACAGCTTATCACAAGCGGGGGGCTTGGGACAATGGGATTTGGTCTTCCTGCTGCTATGGGGGTTAAAAATGCTAAAGAAGATAAAATTGCACTCAATATTACCGGAGATGGCTCAATTTTAATGAATATTCAAGAATTGATGACTTGTGTTGAAGAAAAAATCCCCGTAATCAATGTTATTTTGAATAACAACTATTTGGGAATGGTGCGCCAGTGGCAAAGTTTTTTTTATGAAAGCAGATTTTCTCATACTGACCTTTCCCTCCAACCTGATTTTGTAAAGCTCATAGAAGCTTTTGGCGGAAAAGGATACCGAGTAGAAACCAAAGAGGGGTTTGAAGAAGCATTCAATAAAGCTTTAGAATCAGGCGTCGTATGTATGCTTGATGTTCTTATCGATCGAATGGAGCACGTTCTTCCGATGGTGCCAGGCGGGGCTGCATTGAATAAAATGATATTAGAATAAGGATAAAAGTATGCAGAAGCGAAGAATAATCTCTGTTTCCGTGATTAATGAGCACGGGGTTTTATCAAGAATATCGGGGCTTTTTGCCGGACGGGGATACAATATCGAATCTCTCACGGTCGCCCCAATCCCAGAAACTGAGCTTTCTAAAGTAACGATTGTAACCAATGGAGATGAAAGAGTTTTAGAGCAAATCGTTAAGCAACTCCACAAATTGATTCCGGTTTTGAGTGTGACTGAGAATGATGATTTTTTAGAAAAAGAAATGGCAATGGTAAAAATTTCCATTGAAGAAGATATTGCAAGTATTGAGGCATTATGTCGAGCCTATAACGGGCACGTTGTGAATGCTAATGAAAAATACATCATTGTAGCTGTGACGGATAAGCCTTATCGTATTGATAGCTTTTTAAAAGCAATCAAAAGGTTTAGCCCTAAAGAAATGGTTCGAAGTGGCGTGGTAGCTTTAGAAAGGTATTGATACCAAAAAATTTATTCTGACAACTCAAACCGCTTATAAGTGTATCCATTGGGTTTGTCTATAGTTCCACCCCCCCCCCCTTTTTTTTTTCTATATTCCTTTTCTCTCTTCTGTTTTAATAGTAATCAATTGTTTGAAATCTTATCTAACATACCTGTATAAATATAAATTCTGCAAGAACTTCCTTTTTTAGGCATATTTATTGCTTTATTTTCTCGTATTATCCAAAGAAAATGAGAAAATTACAAAGGCAAAAAAATGAATAAATTAAGAGAACTCTGCTTGGCGGCGGCGGGGGGTCGAATATAAGCCTCTTGAGAGTATAGTAAATTTAAGAGCTGGTGATAGAATCATTAAATCAATGATGAGCAATGATTATAAATATCCTGTTTTTGGTGGAGGAACTCAAACTACTGGATATTACACAGATTATAATTTTGAAAATGCAATTACAATCGCTAGGGTTGGAAGTGCTGGTTTTGTAAATTGGCAAGAAGATAAGTTTTGGGCAACTGATGTATGTTTTGTTGCAAGCAAAAAACAAGAAGAAAATAAAATCAATATTAAATTTATATTTTATGTCTTAAAAAATCATCAAAATGAATTTCAAAAACATCTTTATGGTGCTTCAATGCCAAAATTAGATAAAAATTATCTTTGGACACTTCCAATCCCCATCCCACCCATAGAGGTCCAAAATAAAATCGTCCATATATTAGATCAATTCACAGATCTCACAACAGAACTTCAAATTAAACTTCAAGCAGAACTTACAGCTAGAAAAAAGCAATACGAATACTACCGCGACCAACTCTTAAGCTTTGAATCTTTAAATGAGATGGGGGGGGGGTATGAGTTAATTAGCTTAGGAGAGGTTTGCCAATATATAAAAGGTCAAGGTTTATCAAAAAGTGACAAAGGATTAGGTAAAGAGCAAATAATTTTATATGGAGAGCTTTATACCACTTATGGAAATTATATTACAAATGTTGTATCTCAAACATCTCAAGATAAAATATCTAAATCACCTCTCATCAAAAAAGGAGATTTATTATTGCCTTTATCAAGCACCACAAAAGAAGCCCAAATTGGCAAAGTATCATCTTATCGTTCCGATGTTCCTGCATATTTGGGTGGAGATGCTTTAATATTAAGACATTCTCAAAATGATGGATATCTTGTTTATTTGTTAAATGGTGCTTGGTTTGAAAAGTTAAAAATGCAATGTGTTAAAGGGATGACCATTAATCATTTAGATTATAAAAAACTCTTACAAATCAAAATCCCCATCCCACCCATAGAGGTCCAAAATAAAATCGTTGGGATTTTGGATCGATTTGATGCTTTGTGCAATGATCTTTGCATTGGTTTGCCTGCTGAAATCAATGCACGTCAAAAACAATATGAGTATTATCGGGATCAGTTATTGGCATTTAAGAAAAATGATTAAAATCAGGTATGAGTGTATTTGCGGGATTAGTTGGCAATAAGTCGTTTTTGTATGCATATTGTTTGTGAAGAGAAATATGATAATATCGTATTTCAAATCTGAAATACGATGTGTAAAGATAAGAATTTGAAGGATTCAGAATGCAAAAAGAAGAAGTTTTAAAACTACTCTATCGCCGTTATTCCTGTAGAAAATTTGATGGATATAAAAAAATTCCGAGAGAAGATTTTGAGTTGATTTTAGAAGCAGGGAGACTTGCCCCCAGTTCTTTGGGGTTGGAGACTTGGAAATTTATAGTGATTGCTTCTGAATCTCTTAAAGAGCAGATTGCTACAGATTCTCCAAGCAATCAAGTCCAAATACAGACGTGTTCGCATTTGTTGGTTGTATGCCATTTGAGTGCTGATGTTTTGAGACCTGATTCAAACTATTTAAATACTCTTTATGAAAACGTCAAATCTGTTCCCGAAACCTATGATAAAGCAAAGATTAGGACAGCATTACAATCAGTCTGTGAAAATCGTTTAAAAGGAGATGAGAAACTCATCAATGCATATGCTAGGGAGCAATGTTTCATAGCAATTGGGCAGATGGCAATGAGTGCAGCAATGTTGGGTATTGATTCGTGTATCATTGGTGGGTTTTATGCAGCGGGAGTTAAAAAGCTTTTAAATGATTTTATGAATGTTGATGATTTGCAACCTGCGTGCTTGATGACATTTGGTTACGGGGCAGAGAACAAAAATCATTTAAAACGTAGGAAGCCCTATGAAGATGCGGTAAAATGGATTTAAAATGATTGGCTTGACCTTAAAGAAGAGTTCAAGAAAAAATAAATGATGCCATATATAGCTATAAAAGCAAGACTCAAACCAATCAAAACCCACGCTTGATTAATAAAAATCAATGCAAGTACCATAAATGGCAGGTTAAAAAGCCAAATGACAAGTGCAGTCAAGGGGTTATTTTGGATCTTTTGGTAGATAAGGGTGTGGAGATGTTTTTTATCGGGTTGTGTCGCAGATTGTTTATTTAAGATGCGACGCATAATCGAAAATAGCACTTCCCAGACAGGATAAATCATCACAGAAAGCCCAAACCAAGCAGAGATTTCAGAATTCTCTTGGGTCAAAATCACTAAGAGAATCGCAATGACAAAGCCCAGCAAATAAGCCCCGCCATCACCTAAAAATATTTTTCCTTGAGGAAAATTGACGCTTAAAAAACCCAGTGTTGCACAAAATCCGATAATTGAGGCAAATAAGACAAAATCGCAATTAAATTCAAATGCACCGATTCCTATAACAATAAATGCCATTGCACAAATCCCGCCTGCCAAGCCATTGAAGCCATCAATAATATTGATGGCGTTGCATACACCAATGATTCCAAAAAGACTAAAAGCTATACCCAAAAGATAGGGTAAAGTAACGATGGGAGAGAGATCTGTAATGACTGCTTGCATTCCAAATACGGCGACAGATGCCCCCAAGAATTGCACTAAAAGCCGTACTTTTGGGCTTAAAGATGCGGAAAAATCTTCCATCAATCCACTTAAGAAAGTAATCAACAGGGCGCTTAAAAAATACAGACTTGAAAGATTAATATGAAACAACACCAAAGAGAAGCTTAAAAATATCCCGATTCCGCCTGCTCTTGGGGTTGGAATATCGTGAAATCTTTGGGGTTTATCGCTGTTTGTGGTATCTATGAAAATATGGAATTTTTTTGAAAGAAAAATGACAATAAGAGAGCTTATTAAAGAAATAAAGAATGCTACTAGTCCGATTTCAATTATTCCAATAATTCTTGAAAGTTCCATACATCGCCCTTTAATTCTGCTATTTTAACCAAGATAGGATTAAAATTTGTTGTATTTTTTGTGTTTTTTGCTATTTGATCAAAATCATTTTGAGTTTGCATACATTATGGAGGGCAAATCGATAAAAGAAGCGTAAAATGTTGTGTCAGTGTTGGATTTGATGCAATGCATAGAGATTTAAAGCGTTTTTAAAAAAGCTTCCAATGCCTTTAATTCTTCATTGTTTAAAAAAAGCTTGTGGAGTAGGGGAGAGGTTTTTGGAAATAAGGCATCATTGGTGTCTTCGGGCTTAGGATGAAACATTCCTGCATTATAGGCATTTAACACCCCAGATAAATTGGGAAATAGTCCATTATGCATATACGGAGGGCTTTTGATGACACCTCTTAAAGAAGGAGTTTTAAACGTTCCGATATCCTTTATATCCCGACTTACTTCATATCTACCTAAATCTTGATATTTGCGTTTATAATAGGTAAGCCCTAAATTATGGAACTTACCATCGCTAAAAGCAGTCCCATAATGGCAATTCATACATTTTGCTTTAGTGCGAAATAGATGCAATCCCCAGACTTCTTTATCACTTAAGGCATTCTTTTCTCCAAGTAAAAATTTATCAAAAGCATTTCTTTTGGGGAGTAAGGTCCTCTCATATGTCGCTAGGGCATCAGCAATTTGTTTTAATGTGATGGGAGATGTTTGAAATGCGGTTTGAAATTCTTTTTTGTAAAATTTATCAACATTTAATCGCCTTAGTAAATCTTTTAAGGGCAATGCCATTTCTTTTGGATTTGCTATGGGAAATAAAGCTTGGTCTTCTAAGTTTTTGGCTCTGCCATCCCAAAATTTTTCTTTCCCAAAAGCGCTCATTGTAATGCTTGGAGTATTGCGGGTACCTTTTTGGTCATTATGTCCCAAAGAAAGCTTTACGTTATCTGCAAATCCGAATTCTTTTTTATGGCAGCTCGCACAAGAAAGTTTTTTTGAAAGTGAAAGGAGGGGGTCATAAAATAGTTTTTTGCCCAGTTTTGCTTTTTCTTTGGAATAGGGATTATATTTAGGAAAAGATGCTTTTAGTGGGAGGGGGGAAAGCTCTTTGTAATCGACCCCTGTATCAACATTGGGTTTTTCCCAAACAGAGGAGGGCTTTTGATACATTTCTCTGATTTGCTCAATATTTTTTGGCATTCCATAGGCAAGCTTGCATATTGCCAAAAAAAGCAAAAAAATCTTAGAATTCATAACCTGCTTGCAACCAAAATGATCTGCCTGCCTCATAGGTAGGGGTTGTGGTTGTATCCCCTTTGAGGGTTTTAAACTTGGCTGTGGCGATATTGAGGTTATCAAGCAAATTATAAATATCTAGATTCATAAAAAGTGTATTTTTACCCCAAAAGTTGAAGTTCAAACCGATTCGAGTATCCCAATTGAAAGCATTGGGAAAATTAAAACGTTTGTATTCTGTTAAAGTTGTCCCATCGTTCATTATTTTTTTGCCTATGTTTGTAATGCCGATATAACCTGAACGAAAAGAAAAGAAATTGCTCCAAGTTAAAAGCAGGCGTGAAAATTTGATATTAGTAATGCTTGTAAAGCGTGCATTCCAAGGTTTGGCGAAATTATCAGGGGGCAGTTGGGATAATAAGATTGTTTTGCCCTCAAAAAAGATACGATCATTTTTGAGGCTATTGGCATAATCGGTGAAATTTCTATGAATGTTGGAATAATCGGCTGTGAATAAAAAATCTTGATAAATATTAAAAAATTTGATGGGTTTTGACATTTCGATACTGAGTGAAAAAATATCGCTGACGCTTTTGCCTTCATTGCTATAGGTGAAATATACAGGCGCGTAGTTGGTATCAGGCAACGGGTTGAGCATTTTGCTGTGAGCGACTTTGATGATCTCATCTTTTCCGTTACGACGGACATATTTGAAACTCCCTTTTATTTGCCATATTTTTTGGGATATTCCTGCGACAAATTCATCATTATAGGGAATTTTGAGTTTTTCAAATTTGACATTGCTTTTGCTTGCGATGCTTTTTGTCCATTCTTGATCGGGGTTGCTTCTGGTTTGGGTGAGTTCGAGTGCTTTGATACCATCTTGGAGACGGTAAGCCATAATATTGCGTCCATAGTAGCGATTGTACCCGCCCATAAGGTGAGTGATACCATTGCCAAAAACGTCCATTTCAAGACTTATTCTTGGAGCAAGTGTGAGTTTTTTCATATAAGTATCGCCATCAAGTCGCACGCCTGGACGAAAATGAAATCGCCAAAGATTGATATTGTCTTCAATGTATAGCCCATAAGCAAAATTATCCAATTGGATTTTACCTTTTTGGTAGATGGTAAGCTGCCCTGCATATTGCCCGATATTGTCTTTCCAAATCCCTGTTTGGGTGCTTACGGGCGAAGCAGAGCAATAATCTGTTTCGCTACAGGTCTGTGAGCTTTTTAAGGGTTTTTGCGAACTAAGTTTGGTTTCATAAAAATCATTGGGTCGCCCATAATAGGCATAGGTATAACCGAGTTGGATACCCGTACTTAAGAGATGTTTTGTGTGAAAAAATTCCAAGACCTCAAAATCCATATTGCTTTTATAGGTAATGTTTCTTTGAATTGTATCTACATTGCCCCACGTTCCCTCACTTGATAAGGTTTTTGTTCCCCAATTTTTTTCACTTGATGGTTTCCACGCCTTAAAATATTGTTTTTCTCCATTTCGAGAATTAGTTTCATCGCTATAAGAAAGCGTACCGATAAAATTTGCAAATTTAAAATCATATGAAGTTTTCAATAACGCTTGCCAGCCTCCTTGGTGGATAGAATATAAGGAATCTTTGGTATTTAAGATAAAATATTGATTGTTTTGAGGCATATATGCAAGACTTGCTTCCAAAAAAAGATTTTCTATCCCACTATAGACGCCCTTTAAGAAATAATTATAAATGGCGCGTTTGTTCTTTTTTCGATCGGGTTTATGGAAGCTTGATTGATAAACATACAGCGGGATAATCGATTGAGTAGTTGAAAAACTCCCGATGATTCCGAAGTCTTTGGTTACATAGCCTTGCGCTTGACCCCTGATGAAATATTTGAAAAATTCAGGTTGGTTGCTTTCAGAATCTGATTGGATAAAATTTTCATATTCAGAATCATAAATATGGTATTTAGTGAGTTTAGAGCTTGTGAATTGGTAGGAAAGCTTGGTTTTAAATTCTTTGCTCGGATTTTTGGTTTGTGCATCAATAACCCCACCTTCAAATCCGCCGTATTTGGCTGAAATATTGCTGTCATAAACGCGAATGTTTTGAATCATTGAGGCATCAACTGCAAGTCCTTGAGATCTTCCGGGTATGATTGTAGCGTTTGCAGGGTTGCTTGCAGCGGGATTTAAATCATTGTTGATACTGATGCCATCAAGTTGAAAGAGATTTTGATAAAACGGTGCGCCGTTGATGGAGACATTTGGCGGGTCGATTTCGCCGGGCGTTTTAGAGTTGTTAAAAGAATTGCTAAACTGGACATTGGGGTTAATTTTAAGAAAATCTGTGATTTGTCCATTGCTAGAGGGGAAGGCATTGATGAAATATTCAGAAATGTTATGCCCCCCCCCCCATTTCATAAATACTATTTTTATTAGCCTCAATTTGTATTTTAGGGAGTTTGTAATGCTTTTCATTATCTTTTTGGGAATTTTTTATCTCTTGAGCAGATATGTTTTGTGTGCTTAAAATTAGGGCACTAAGTACAGATAAAAGGGCATTCTTTGACATTATGATAATTTTTCCTTTATAATTAAAATAGTAATCATAATTATAATTTAAATATTTTTTATAAAGCTTAATTTTTTAATATATTTTTATTTTTTATGAAAACTTGATTCAAACCCTTGCTTTTTTACAAGGATTTAAATCAAGAAGTAAAGGAATGGGTATGCATTTGGGATTTAAGAGGATTATTGGTAAGCTTGAAGTGTTGCTATGGGATCAAAATAATCCGCACCAAATGCTTGGGCGATTCCTTTATAAGTGATTTTGCCATCAATGGTATTGAGTCCTTCAGTCAATTCAGGAATTTGCAAGCAAGCTTCTTTAGCGCCCAAAGTAGCAATTTTTAGTCCATAAGGCACTGTAGTGTTGGTAAGGGCTATAGTCGATGTTTTTGCTACGGCTCCGGGCATATTGGCTACAGAGTAATGCACAATTCCATCAATGATATAAATTGGATCGGTATGTGTAGTGGGGTGTGAAGTCTCTATACAACCGCCTTGATCGATAGCTACATCCACAATGACTGCCCCTTTTTTCATCAATTTTAAGTGTTCTTTTCGGATAAGTTTGGGTGCTTTGCTTCCTGGAATCAAGACTGAACCGATCAAAATATCGCAGTCCCGAATCCATTCTTTGATATTGCCGCTATCGCTATAAAGTGTCGTGATTTTGGAGTGAAAGACCTGATCAATGTATTCAAGACGGGCAAGGTCAATATCTGCTATGATGACTTCTGCTCCTAGTCCTAATGCCATTTGGGCTGCATTAAAGCCGACATTCCCACCACCTAAAATCAAAACCTTTCCTTTACGGGTTCCAGGTGCCCCACCGATAAATGTGCCATTGCCTCCATAGGTTTTTTCTAGGTATTTTGCCCCTTCAATGATTGAGAGCCTGCCTGCAATCGAACTCATAGGGGCTAAACAAGGCAAAAGTTTCCCTTTTCTAATGGTTTCATAAGCAATGGAAAAAATCTTTTTTTTCAAAAGCATTTCGGTAAGTTCTTTGTCATTTGCTAAATGCAAATAAGTATATAAAACCTGTTTTTCTTTAAAGAGATCGTATTCTTCTTTAACAGGCTCTTTGACTTTGATGATCATCTCGCTTTTTTCAAAAAGCTCTTCTTTATCTGCAATGATTGCTCCGGCATTTTTATAATCCTCATCATAAAAATTGATGGCTTCGCCCGCACCTTTTTCTATATAGACCTTACACCCAGCTTCACTGAAGGTATGGACATTTGATGGAGTTAATCCGACTCGAAACTCGTGATCTTTGATTTCCTTTGGACAACCGATAATCATTTTATCTCCTTTAGAGGGATTTGGATTTTCATATTTCTAATAATCAATATAAACACCATTAACCTTAAGGCATAAAATCAAATATTTGATAAATGTGTAAGGAATAGTTAAAAAAATAATCTTGCACTGATTTTAATGGTTTTTTCATAGAATATACAGTAAAAGTTGCACACAATACAAGCTTGATTTTTTGCGCGCAATTTTCTTAAGTTTTCATCCTTTTCTAAAGAGAGAGGATGAGTTAATATGTTTTTATGCGCGATGGGGTTTTGAAATAATAAAGGAGTTTGATGAGAAAAATGATTTTGATTGGAATGATTGTTTGGAGTGCTTGGAGCACGAGTGCAATCGCAAAAAGTGATTTTGAAAAATTCGGAGATGTTTTTAGGTTGCTTCCAGTCTTTGTGGGAGTGGTTTCTTTGGGAATGGAAGATTATCGCGGTTTTGGTGAGTTGGCTTTGGGAAGTTTGGTTACTCAAGGGGTTATAGAAGGAGTTAAATGGGGATTTTATGCCGCCCATAAGAATGGGCATAATATTGCTTTTGCTAAACGCCCTTGTTGTGAGGACTATAAAGGAATGCCAAGCGGTCACGCCGGTGGGGCTTTTAGTGCGGCAGGATTTGTGTTTTATCGTTATGGTTGGAAACCTGCTATTCCTGTTGTCGTATTGGCTTTGCTAACAGATGCCTCTAGGGTTTATGCCAAAAAACACTCTGTTTGGCAGGTTCTTGTAGGAAGTGCGATTGGTTGGGGATTTGCTTGGCTTTTTACAAGTAAATACAAACCTGATAAACTGATGATCACACCCGATATGGATTTTGACACAAAAGGAAATGCGACCTATAGCGTTCATATAGCGTATCGTTTTTGATATGCTGGGGTATATCAGATGAATTTCTGATTAAAAGAATCGAATTTATGGATTTTTCTTTTTAACCATTCTTCTGAGGGTGACAAAAAACTTCATCCATTCATCTAATTCCATCAAAGGATGCCCGCCCCATTTTGTATGGGGTGGAAGATTTTTTCCGACAGCTCCTCGTCCTGCTATTTGGGTAAAATCCCCTATATGGATGTGCCCTCCTGTTCCTGCCTGACCGCCCATTACTACATTGCGTCCGGTTGTGGTTGAGCCTGCTAATCCGACTTGAGAAACTAATAAAGAATGTTCTCCAACAACGCAATTATGAGCAATTTGGACAAGATTGTCGATTTTTGTCCCTTTTTTGATTCTAGTTTCACCAAATACAGCCCGATCAATCGTATTGTTTGCACCGATTTCAACATCATCTTCAATAACCACTGATCCATTATGTTCTATCTTGATGTGTTCGCCTGTCTGTGTATGAGCGTATCCAAAGCCATCGCTACCGATTATTGTGCCTGCGTGGATAGATACGTTGTTTCCGATTTGCGTATTTTTATAAATAACGACGTTTGGGAATATTTTACAATTATCCCCGATAAGAGTATCGTCTCCTATGACCACTCCGGGCATTAAGAGACAATTGTTGCCAATTTTTACTCGATTGCCCAAGAATACGTTGGGCATAATCACGGTATCTTTGCCCACATCCAACTCTTGATCGGTTTGCAGATGTGTTTTTATCTCATTTTGAGATGATGCAAGTGAAAACTGGGGCTGGATAAAAAATTTGGAAAGTTTTGCAAAAATTAAATGTGGGTTTGAAACAATGATAGGTTCAATATGTTCAGGCACTGCTTGTGCATCTTTTTCTCTAATAAGCACTGCACCTGCATTAGAAAAAATAAGGTCTTTTAAATATTTGCTTTGATCTATGTAGCTGACATCATTTTGACCTGCTTTTTCAAGCGGAGCCAAACTAGAAACTTCAAAGTCTTTTTTTAAAAGAATATCCAAACCTATGGATTGAAGCATTTCAGAAAGTTTCATTTTCACTCCTTTTTATTGTTGCTTTTATCAAGTCTTTTGCCTTTGAATATCATTTATTTCCTTGACTGATTTGATAAAAGCTTTCTACATCAAGTGAAGCATTTCCTACAAGAACCCCATCAACCTCAGGAAGACTCAGAATTTCGCTCGAATTTTTCGGATTGACACTTCCGCCATAAAGTAACGGGGATTTTGAAAAATTTTTAATGATTGAATGGGTTTTTTTGATTTGTTCAATTGTCGCACTTATGCCTGTTCCTATTGCCCATATGGGTTCATAGGCGAGAATAAGTTTTTTATAGCCTAAATCAATGCCTTCAAATTGGGTTTTGATAAAATTTTCTACTTCACGTAACCCTTTTTCTCTGATGGAAATATTTTCACCGATGCAGTAAATGATTTCAAAGTCTTTTTCGGCGAAAAATGTAAATTTTTTAGCACAAAATTCTTGCGTTTCATTCAAGATATTTCTTCTTTCGCTATGCCCGATAAGGATTGTTTTGATATCAAATTCTTCTAAGGCTTCAAGACCTATTTCCCCAGTAAAAGCACCTTTATAAGTAGGATATGCGTTTTGTGCGCCTATTTTTAAAGATGTGAAATGATTGGGGCATAAACTTGCTAGAGAAGGAAAGATATAAATTTGGTTTGTGTTTGAATTTTTTAATTCAGAATCAAGTTTTTGAAGGTATTTTTTTGTGGTTTCTCTAGTGTGATTTGCTTTAAAATTTGCTGCGATAATTTTTTGCATTAATATTTTTGTCTCCAGATACTTTTGAATTTTTAGATTTTAAAGATAAAGATATTGTAGCAATTATTTGATAAGATTTACAAAAAGTATCATCAATTTACCTATTAGAGATTTTTTCTTAATAAATTAGAAATTTTAAGAGATTTTTTAACTGTATTTGTCTTATAATTATGATTAGCTGCTTAAAAGGTTTAGGAGATTGAATGCGAGCAAACGTTTCCTCAATGTCGTCTTGTCTGAAGCCTCTAATTGTCGGTATTATTCATTTTAGCATTTCAAGACGTTTGCTTCCCAAAATATCTTATGAACTCTTATTACAGCGCCGCTACCTCTATAAAACATCTTGCAAAGTTTTCTTTTGTATAAGCAATTCAAAACTTTGGTCTTGTAATTGGCTGATAAAAAGGAAAATGCAAATGTGGCAACAAAAGGGATTTTTTAATTTTTTGGAAGGACTGCTTATTTTTGAAGGCTTAAATTTACAAATACAATCAGGAGAAATAAATGCAACAAGATAAAATCATCGAAAGTTATTTGGGCATAACCCCCGAACGCAGAAAGAGTAAAGTGCCTGCCAAGCTTGATTTTTGGCAAAGTGCTACGGGATTATTTTTGGCTATTTTTATGATAGCTCATATGTTTTTGGTATCAAGCATACTTATCAGTGATGAGGCAATGTATAAGGTTGCTAAGTTTTTTGAAGGGAGCTTTCTGTTTAAGGCTGGCGAACCTGCTATTGTGAGTGGGGTGGCAGTGGTTGTTATTATCGTGTTGGTAGCACACGCATTTTTGGCAATGAGAAAATTCCCGATCAACTATAGGCAGTTTATCGTGTTAAAAACCCATAAGCATTTGATGAAGCACAGCGATACAAACTTGTGGTTTGTGCAGGCAGCTACAGGATTTGCTATGTTTTTCTTAGCAAGCGTGCATTTATTTGTAATGCTGACCCAACCCGATACAATTGGACCAAACGGCTCGGCATATCGATTTGTAAGCGAACATTTTTGGATTCTATATATCTTTTTGCTTTTTGCTGTAGAACTTCACGGATCTATAGGGCTTTATAGATTGTGTATCAAATGGGGTTGGTTTGAAAAACTAGGGATTAGCAATCTCAGACGAATTAAATGGTTTATGAGCGTATTTTTTATTGTTTTGGGTCTTTTGACTTATGGCGCTTATGTTAAAAAGGGTCTCACCCAAACGGATTCAAGTATTAATTATAAACATATTGATACACAACTATATGGCAAGGGAGAATAAATGAAAGTAACATATTGCGATTCGTTGATTATTGGTGGAGGATTGGCAGGACTTAGAGCTGCAGTTGCTGCAAAACAAAGAGGTTTAAGCGTGATCGTTTTGAGTTTGGTTCCAGTTAGAAGAAGCCACTCTGCAGCTGCTCAAGGAGGAATGCAGGCAAGCTTGGGAAATGGAAAGATGAGTGAGGGCGATAATGAGGATCTCCATTTTATGGATACTGTCAAGGGAAGCGATTGGGGTTGTGATCAAAATGTTGCAAGGATGTTTGTAACAACTGCGCCCAAAGCCATTAGAGAATTGGCAGGATTTGGGGTGCCTTGGACAAGGATTAAAGAAGGAGATCGCCCCGCAGTTATCAATGGCGAACACGTCACCATTACAGAAGATGCCGAAAGACACGGCTATATCCAATCGAGAGATTTTGGAGGAACAAAAAAATGGCGAACTTGCTTTACAGCCGATGCTACAGGGCATTCGATGCTGTATTCAGTTGCTAATGAGGCTTATAAAAATGGGGTGGATATTCGCGATCGAAAAGAAGCTGTTGCTATTATCTATGAGGATGGCAGGTGCTATGGAGCTGTGGTCAGGGATTTGATTACAGGTGAGATTTCAGCTTATATTTCAAAAGGAACTCTTTTGGCAACCGGTGGTTATGGACGTGTTTATGCACATACTACAAATGCCGTGATTTGCGATGGTGTTGGGGCAGCTATTGCGATGGAAACAGGGATTGCTAAGCTTGGAAATATGGAGGCAGTACAATTTCACCCAACTTGTTTGGTTCCTAGCGGCATATTGATGACAGAAGGTTGTAGAGGCGATGGCGGGGTTCTTAGGGATAAGGATGGGTACCGATTTATGCCCGATTATGAACCAGAGAAAAAAGAGCTTGCAAGCCGTGATGTTGTCTCTAGAAGAATTTTGGAACATATCAAGAGTGGAAAAGGGGTTAAATCGCCTTATGGAGAGCACGTTTGGTTGGATATTTCGATTCTTGGGAGAGCGCATATTGAGCGAAACCTCAGAGATGTCCAAGATATTGCAAAAACTTTTGCCGGTATTGATCCAGCAGATGAGGGTAGTAAGGGTTGGGTTCCTATCAAGCCTATGCAGCATTATTCGATGGGTGGTGTGAGGACAAACTATAAGGGCGAAACTCATTTAAAAGGTCTTTTTTGTGCAGGAGAGGCTTCTTGTTGGGATTTGCACGGGTTTAACAGATTGGGAGGAAATTCTGTAAGTGAGGCTGTGGTTGCTGGGATGATTATCGGAGATTATTTTGCTCAACATTGTGCGGATGCAAATGTAGATATTCAAACCAAAACCATTCAATCTTTCATTGAAAAAGAAGAAAAATACTTAGCTTCTTTGTTAAATAACAGCGGCAGTGAAGACGTTTATGAAATCAAAAACAGAATGAAGATTATTATGGATGAAAAGGTTGGAGTATTTCGCAACGGGGATTTGTTGGAAGAAGCTGTAAAAGAGCTTGAAGAGCTTTACAAACGTTCTAAAAATATTAATGTCAAAAATAAAAAAATGCATAACAATCCTGAACTTGAAGATGCCTACAGAGTTCCAAGAATGTTAAAGATTGCTCTTTGTGTCGCTAAAGGAGCACTTGATCGAACAGAGTCTAGAGGGGCGCATACAAGAATTGATTATCCAAAGCGTGATGATGCCAATTGGCTTAAAAGAACTTTAGCTTCTTGGTCAAATCCAGATCAAACATTGCCGACTTTGGAATATGAAGATTTAGATATTATGCAAATGGAAATAACACCTGATTTTAGGGGCTATGGTGCTAAAGGCAACTTTATTCCCCATCCCTTAAAAGAGCAAAGAGATGAGCAAATTCGTAAAATTACCGAAGAGATTCAGGCTAGAGGTGGGGACAGATATGAACTTCAAGAAGCTTTAATGCCATTTGATTTGGTACCCAAATATAAGGCCAAAAACCAACGATTAGGAGATAAAAAATGAGCGCTCAAGATAAACAAGGAAGAACCATCACTATTAGGGTTTTGAAATTTGATCCGCAAAGTGCGGTTTCTAAACCTCATTTTAGAGAATATAAGTTGGAAGAAACGCATTCGATGACGATTTTTATTGCGTTGAATATGATCAGAGAAAATCAAGATCCGGATTTGAGTTTTGATTTTGTGTGTCGAGCTGGAATCTGTGGAAGTTGTGCAATGATGATCAATGGTCGTCCGAGATTGGCTTGCAAAACGCTTACAAAAAGCTTCCCTGAGGGAATTATCACTTTAATGCCTTTGCCTGCTTTTAAATTGATCAAAGATTTAAGTGTCAATACTGGAGAATGGTTTGCGGGTATGACAAAAAGGGTTGAGAGCTGGATTCATACCAATGAAACCATTGATATTTCCAAGCCCGAAGAAAAGATTGATCCTGATGTTGCACAAGAGGTTTTTGAGCTTGAAAGATGTATTGAGTGTGGGTGTTGTATCGCAAGTTGTGCGACAAAGCTTATGAGAGAAGATTTTATCGGTGCAGCAGGAATGAATCGTGCGGTTAGGTTTATGATTGACCCTCACGATAAAAGAAGCGATGATGATTTTTATGAACTTATCGGAAATGATGATGGGGTTTTTGGATGTATGAGTTTGATTGCTTGTCACGACACTTGCCCAAAAGAATTGCCTTTGCAGACTAAGATTGCTTATTTAAGGCGAAAAATGCTTTCAGTGGGATGCAAAAAATAATTGTCCATTGTGTTTTATGCAGCACTCCTGTCTTGGAGTTAATTGAAAAAATGTAAAATTAAAATATTGAATTTTTACAGGTAGGGAATGCTGACAGAGACCAATGTAGCCATAATGTTTTTTGGAATACTTTTTGTGTTGAGCGGGTGTTCATCCATTATTGCTTCTACAAAAGATATCTCTAAAGAAAAGCTTCCTGAGGGAGTGTTTATTCAAAGATTTGATCCTTTGGAAACAGAGATCGGGAAAGTTTATGCCGATGAGTTAAAGCATTCTCCCGATAAAAGTGGGGCAATGATCATCACAGATGGTTCTTATGCACTTTTACATCGTGCCAGTTTGGCAAAAATGGCTCAAAAAAGCATTGATATTCAAACCTATATTTATAAAAATGATGTTGCTTCACGCGTTTTGATGCACGAGTTGTGGGAGGCTGCAAATCGGGGTGTGAAAATTAGAATTTTAGTCGATGATAACGGACTTGATTCTGATTTTTCTGATGTGATTGCTTTAGATAATCATCCCAATATTAGTGTCAAAATTTTCAATCCTTATAAAAACAGAATCAGATTTTTCAGATATCCCGAAATGGTTTATGATTTTAGAAGAATCAATAAACGTATGCACAATAAGCTTTTTATTGCCGATGGTATTGCGCTTATTATCGGGGGTAGAAATATTGCTGATAATTATTTTGATAATAATCTTAACGTCAATTTTTCTGATACGGATGTTTTTTTCTTAGGAAAGGTTGCTCAAGAAGCAAGGGAGAGTTTTGAGAAGTATTGGAATTTTCATCGTTCGATTCCAGCTTCATTGCTGCCCTCAAAGTCCAAGATGAAAAAATACCTCAAAAATTATTCCAAATATATCACTAAAATTGAGGGCTCTCCAAAAGATTGGGAGATTTATCATCACGCAATCCAAAGCTTTATATCTCGATATAAAAATTGTGAAAATATTGTTTATTGGGGGTATGCGAATTTGATTGCTGATCCGCCTGAGAAAATAGAAGAAGACATAGAACATCCTCTGACGCAAGCTTTAAAAAAGATTTGGGAGAAAACCTTAGATTCCATTTATATTTCTTCAGCATATTTTGTTCCAGGAAAAAAAGGAATGAAATATCTTCAAGCAGCTCTTGATAGAGGAATTGACATTAATATTTTGACAAATTCTCTATCTTCGACAGATGCTTTGGTGGTTTATGGTGCGTGGGAAAGATATCGTGATGACTTGGTCAAGCTTGGAGCAAATGTCTATGAATACAAACGCAATGAGGGAAAAGTAAAGATTAAGGGGAAGTTAAGTTCAGGAGCATCTTTACATAGCAAAACAATTGTTTTTGATGATAAGATCACTTGGGTGGGTAGCTTCAATCTTGATCCGCGTTCTGAATCTATCAACACAGAAGTTGTGGCAGTATTTGATAATGAAGAGTTTGCAAAGGAAACAAAAAAAATAATGCAAATAGATATGCAAAAAGCTTGGCATCTTATTTTAAAAAATAATAAGGTTATTTGGGAGGGGATTGAAGATGGCAGAGTGCTTTATGAAAAACATTCTCCAGATACGACATTGTTTGTCAGGATGATTAATTTTCTTTCCAAAATTTTTCCTGAAAGTCAGATATAAGAGATATAGACAGAGTTTTATATTTTATAAAAGATAAACTTTGGATTTTGACCTAACGGGATATAAATATCGCCAAATCAATAATCCTGTTTGAGTATCCCCATTCATTATCATACCAAGCCATTATTTTTGTCATTTTGCCAACGCTGAAAGTCAAGTCTTTAGCGACAATACTGCTTCTAGGATCATTTAAAAAATCAGTGCTTACGCCATATTTTTCATCAATCCCCAAAATCCCCTTTAGCCGATTTTTAGAGGCTTCATAAAGAGCGTCATTGATTTTTTGGGCGGAAACATTTTGGTTGAGTTGTAAATTTAAATCAACCATTGAAACATCTATAATAGGAACTCTGACGCTATGCCCGTGTAGTCTTCCCTTGAGATCAGGAAGAACCTTATAAATTGATTTGGCAGCCCCTGTTGTTGTGGGGATTATATTGAGTGCAGCAGCTCGCGATCGTCTTTTATCATTTTTATGCGCAGAGTCAAGTAAATTTTGATCGTTGGTATAGCTGTGGATAGTGGTTAAAATACCTGCTTCTATGCCAAATTCTTGATTGATAATTTGGCAGATGGGTGCTAAACAATTGGTAGTGCAAGAAGCGTTGGAAACAATTTTTTGATTGTTATAAAGGTGCTCATTGACTCCCATAACAAAAGTGGGGGTTTCCTCATCATTAGTCGGTGCAGAAAATATGACTTTTTTGATACCTTTTTGAATATGATGGCTCACTTCTTTTTGAGTAAGAAATTTTCCTGAAGATTCGATGACCACATCAGCCCCACAGATTGAAAAGTCAAGATCGGAAGGGTTTGTTTGAGAAAACGTTTTGATTGGTTTAGAGTCTATAAATAGCTGTTTTTCTTGATAGCTCACAGGTTTTGGGAAATGCCCGTGAGTGCTGTCGTGCTCAAGAAGATAAGCAAGTATTTCCCAATCGCTGCTATCATTGACCCCCACAAGTTCGACATCATCTCTGCTAGCAATAACCCTTGCGATACTTCGACCAAGTCTTCCAAAGCCGTTGATGGCAATTTTTAATTTTGACATACCCATATCCTTTGAGGCATATAAAAAACGATAACGTTATTTTATCTCAAGGTTGGATAAAAAGCTATTTACTTAAATTTACAATTTCTTGACATAAACAATGTATCATTCTAGCCTGAAATCTTTAAATTTAAGGGGTTAAGATGGGATTATATGATAGAAATTATATGAACGAAAAAGCCCAGAGTTATCATAATGCTCTTAGCGAAACTGCATTGGTGAGCTTTGTAAAAACAACTTACAAGTTTTTTGCCGGTAGCTTATTATTGGCTACAATAGGAGCTTTGATAGGCTTTCATTATTTTGAAATAGTTTTACAATATCGTTGGGTATTTTTTATTGCTGAGATTGCTGCATTTTTTGGATTGATGTTTTCAAAAAGCAAGCCTGGATTGAATATTGCAATGTTGTTTATTTTTGCTTCTTTATCAGGGGTTACACTTGTTCCTTTATTAGGATTTGTGATAGCAAAAGCTGGTGCCGGAGCTATTTGGCAGGCATTGGGAATGACGACGATTATTTTTGGCATTATGAGTATTTTTGCTCTTAAGACAAAATCTGATTTAGCAAATATGGGAAAAATGCTTTTTATTGCATTGATCGTTGTTTTAGTTTGTTCTTTGGTAAATATCTTTTTGGGATCTCCTGTTTTTCAGGCTGTGATTGCAGGTGTGAGTGCAATATTATTTAGCGTCTTTGTGGCTTATGACACTCAAAATATGGTTCGCGGTTTGTATGAAAGCCCCGTTGATGCAGCTGTCAGCTTGTATTTAGACTTCTTGAATATATTTATTTCTATCTTGCAGCTTATTGGTCTTTTTGGTGGAAAAGACGAATAAATATTTTAGTGCCCAAAGGATTTTGGATGCTAACTTGAATCGCCTCAAAGAAGGTATTAGAGTTGTTGAAGATGCCGCTCGGTATCTTCAAAATGATAAAGATATTGCTTCTAGACTTAAAAATTTAAGACATCAAGCTATTTTAAACGCTTCAATCTCTCTTTTAGATAGTAGAAATACATTTTCTGATGTTTTGAAAAAAACTACTTTATCAGAAACTTGTCGCGATGGAATTTATCAAATTATAACAGCCAATTTTAAGCGCTCGCAGGAAAGCTCAAGAGTTTTAGAGGAGTATCTTAAATATGAAGAACTGAAAGTTTTTGGAGATAGCGAAAATTTTAAAAATATTCGCTATGAGCTTTATGCGATTGAAAAAGAATTTGTATTGAAATATTTTAAGAGTTTTGAAAATAACCCTTAAGAATCATTGATTGTTTTTACGATATTCCATAATCATTGCATAGACCTCATCTTTAAGCTTAAGCTTAAGCTTTTTCATCTGATCGATTTCTAAATCTGTGGCTGCAGCAATACCTTTTTCAGCGTTGATTATTTTTTGATCCAATTCGTTGTGCTCTTCAAAGATTTTTTCAAAATGCGCATTTTTGATTTTTAGTTGTGAAATTTCCTCTCTATATTCGTGAAACATTTAAAACTCCTTATGATTTTGTATTTAATTTTAAACCATTTTTCCCAATAAACCACTTAAAGAGCCTGATTTCAAGAATTATTAAATCCACACGCCCAATACGTTGGAGCAATGCAAAGGAGTCTATCCCGTGTTCCTCATTCCTTGAGCAATGCCGACAATTGTGCTGTGGATTTGTTCCATCAGTCTGTTTTTTTGGTCTTGATAGTTTGAGAGATTATATTTTTTGATAAGCTCTATTTGCAAAAGATTAAGTGCAGTGACATAAGGTTTTCTAAGCAAGATGGAGTCTCTAAGTTTGGAATCGTTTTCAAGCAATTCTTTTTCTTGACGCACATAGAGTATCAGACGCATTGTTTTATCATATTCGGTTTTAATCATTTCCCAGATATGTTCGCGAGAATCTTGATTGGTTACAAATTTATTATAGCGTTGTGCAATCGTGATATCAACCTTTAGGAGAGCTTGTGAAATATTATCTAGAGTGGTTTTGAAAAATTCAGATTCTTGATAACATAATTGAAGCTCCTCTTTATTAGCAATCGATTCCAATCCGCTTCCCACACCATACCACGCAGGAATAATGCTACGATTTTGTGTCCAAGCAAAAACCCACGGAATGGCTCTTAAATCTTCAACTTTTGAAGTATCTTTGCGTTTGCTTGGGCGTGAGCCAAGATTGAGTTGTCGGATGAAGTTGATGGGGGTAGCAAGTTTAAAATAATCCATAAAGCCTGCGGTTTGATACACCAGTTTTCGGTAGGCCTTGTAGGAAGCTTGAGAAATTTCACGCATTATTTGCCATTGAAGTGTGTCGATATGGCAGATATTTTTGCTTGTTTTGATATTTGGCAGTTCTCCAGAGCAAAAGCTGTCATAAGTGGATTTTTTCAACAAAGCACCCATCGTGCTTGAAAGATTGAATTCTGCGCTTTTGGGATTGAGATATTTGGAACTGATAACTTCTCCTTGTTCAGTTGTCTTGAGCATTCCAAGTACGCTTTTGGGCGGGGAGGCGAGCAAGGCAGACTCCAAAGTCCCTCCACCACGACTCACGCTTCCCCCTCTGCCGTGAAAAAGAACAAACCCGATTTCCAATTCTTCTCCCAATTTCATCAACTCAAAGATTGCCTGATAAAGGCTGTAATTACTTGTAAAAATACCTCCGTCTTTACTTGAATCAGAATAACCGATCATAATTTCTTGGGTCATTTTCAGATCATAGAGATAATGGGCATAATGTTTGTTCTGACTTAAAATATTGATGATATCTTTTGCCCTCTGCAAGTCATCGATAGTTTCAAACAATGGCGTGATTCGTATTTTAGCGCGGATTTTTTTGTCTGGAGTTGTCTTGTCTTTGCTAGGCTTCCATAGATTGCTTTGTTTAGCAAACCAAAGCACGCAAAGCATATCGCTTGCCTCTGTGGTCATAGAGATGATAAAAGATTGGATAATCTCTTCAGATATATATTTTTTTGCCCAATCGATTCTCAAAAACGCTTCTAAAATATTTTGAGTATCTTTACTGACTTTATCAATAATGGTTTCAAGATTAATTTTTGGCTTCTCAAGAGCTGTGTTTAAAATCTCAATTTTTTTCTCTTCTCTAAAGGTTCCAAAATCGCTATCAGAGATTCCTAACAGACAAAAAACTTCGCTGATGGCATTAAGAAACATATCTCTATGCTCTCTAAAATCCAATCGCATTAAGTGAAACCCGCCAAGCAAAACAAGGTTTCTAAATTCTTTGAGGTATTTAGAACCCAAAGAGTCTAAATTGCGTATAAGCAAGTCGATATCAGAAAGCAATTCTTTGGGATGGCGATAGATAAAATCAATATTCGTTGGAGAATTGATGGCAATCAGACGATTTTTGAGCTTTTTTCCCATCAAGTGGAGTTTTGCCCTAAATGGCTCTCTCCCATAAAGTTTAAGACTAGTTTCTTCAAGCTCATTTTTTTCTTCTTCAAGCGAACGTTCCAACTCTTGATTGATAGGGAGAAAATCCGTAGATATGGAAAGCTCTCTTTCAAGCCTTTTTATTTTTTGCAAATAGATTTTGATGATAAGTTCGTGTTGCGTGCGCATTACCCGCGTCATCAGTTCATTGGTAACAAAAGGGTTTCCATCTCTATCCCCGCCTATCCAACTGCCAAGTTGAATAGGAGAGATTTCTAAAGGTTTTTGGAGAAGGTTTTGAATGAAGTCCAATACTTTTTGACTACTTGTTAAAATGGAGCTCTCAACAATGTATAAAAGATTATCAAGCTCAAAGAGAACCTCAAGTTTTTCGCTTCTGACAAGATGGCTTTGCCACAAAAGCCTAAGGCGGTATTTGAGATGTTCTTTTGCTTCTTCATCTTTGAGCTCAAAAATTTTGCAAAGATCATCGCTAATTTCGTGATGGGCTTCCAAAAATGTACGTCTTCTAGATTCTGTGGGGTGGGCAGTAAAAACGGGATAAAATTGCATTGTTCCTAAAATTTTATTGATGTCTTGTTTGCTAAATCCTTCTGCAATCAACTCATCATAAGCTTTTTTAATCGCAAGAAGTGGGGCTTGTTTATCGAGATGATGGCGTTCTTCGACGATGTTGAGTAAAATATTATAAAGCGAAAAAGCTTTTATGACTTCAAGAGTTTTATCTGAAATGGTGATTTCTTGTAGGATTGATTTGATTTTATCTTGAGATTTTTCTTCAAAAAGAAGCTCTTGACGCAGGCTTAAGAAAAGTTCCATCACTTCAGGATTGAGTTCTTTAAGTATGCCGACCATAACGTTATAAATGAAATCTAATTCCTGCCCGAACTGATTATTATTTTGCATTTTATGCCTTTGTTTGCCAAGTTGTTATGATTATAGCACACATCATAAATCCTTTTTATCACAAAATAGAGGCAAAAATTTGCTTTAAAAGTAACTGCTAAGTTTTCTTAACATATAATCGTAGAATTTATTTCAAAAATTAAGAAGGATAAGATATGGCGTTAAAAGTTTATTATGACAAAGATTGCAATTTGGCTTTGATCCAAAAGAAAAAAGTGGCCATCATAGGTTTTGGTTCTCAAGGACACGCTCACGCGGAGAATCTTAGGGATAGTGGTGTTGAAGTTGTTATTGGGCTTTATAAAGGCGGTAAAAGTTGGGGTAAGGCAGAAGCCAAAAACTTTAAGGTGCTTGAAGTTTCTCAAGCTACAGAGTGGGCTGATGTGATTATGATTCTTATCCCTGATGAACTTCAGGCTGATGTTTTTGAAAGAGATATCGCCCCCAGTTTAAAGAAAGATAAGATCATTGCTTTTGGACACGGGTTTAATATTCATTTCGGACAGATCAAGGCTCCAAATGGCGTAGGCGTGATTATGATCGCACCAAAAGCTCCTGGACATACCGTTAGGAGCGAGTTTGTCAATGGTGGGGGGATTCCTGATCTGATTGCAGTGGAGCAAGATACTGAAAAAGGGGATGCTAAAGAAATTGCTTTAAGTTATGCGAGTGCGATTGGTGGTGGAAGAAGTGGGATTATTGAAACCACTTTTAAAGATGAAACCGAAACCGATCTTTTTGGCGAACAAGCGGTTTTATGCGGGGGTGTGAGCGCGCTTGTAAAAGCAGGATTTGAAACGCTTATCGAAGCGGGTTATCCCGAAGAGATGGCTTATTTTGAATGTTTGCACGAATTAAAGCTGATTGTAGATTTGATCTATCAAGGAGGATTAGCTGATATGCGTTATTCAATCTCAAATACTGCAGAATATGGGGATATGGTCAGTGGTCCTAGAGTGATTGGAGAAGAATCTAAAAAGGCAATGAAAAGAATCTTGAAAGATATTCAAGATGGAAAATTTGCTAAAGATTTTATTTTAGAAAGAAAAGCCGGTTATGCCAGAATGAATGCCGAAAGAAAAAATTTGAGCGAACATAAGGTTGAGAAAGTAGGCGAACGTTTGCGGGCAATGATGCCTTGGATCGGCGTAAATAGGCTTGTAGATAAAAGCAAGAATTAAGGATAGCAATGGCTGAGGTAATTACGATAACTTCGGGCAAAGGCGGGGTTGGAAAAAGCACGGCGACAGCCAATATCGCCGTAGGTTTGGCCCAAAGTGGTAAGAAAGTTGTGGCCGTAGATTTTGATATCGGTCTGCGAAATTTGGATATGATTTTGGGATTGGAAAATCGCATCGTATATGATGTGGTGGATGTGATGGAGGGAAAATGCAATCTTTCTCAAGCTCTAATCAATGATAAGAAAACAAAAAATCTTTATTTTCTCCCAGCTTCTCAAAGCAAAGACAAAAACGTTTTAGATAAACAAAAGGTTAAAACCCTTATAGAAAATTTGAAAAAGGAATTTGATTATATTTTACTTGATTCCCCTGCTGGCATTGAAGGGGGGTTTGAGCACGCAATTTTTTGGGCGGATCGTGCCCTTGTGATTGTGACTCCTGAAGTGAGTTCGGTACGCGATAGCGATAGGGTGATTGGTATTATTGATGCAAAATCAGATAAGGCTAAAAATGGTTCTGAAGTCCAAAAACATATTATTATCAATCGTTTGAAGCCTGAATTGGTAGAAAAAGGCGAAATGCTTTCAAATGAAGATGTTTTAAATATCCTTGCTCTTCCTCTTATCGGTCTTGTTCCTGAAGATAATAAGGTTGTTTCAGCAACCAATTCGGGCGAACCTGTGATTTATGGTAAAAGTCCAAGCGGAGAAGCTTATAAGAGAATCGTGAAGCGCGTGTTGGGAGAGGAGGTCGCTTTTCCCGAGTTAAAATCGCAAAGCGGTTTTTTAGGAGCTTTTAAAAGGTTGTTCCAATGAATTTGCTTGCAAAATGGTTTGGCAATGATGGGAGTGCAAAAGCTGCCAAAGATAGACTTAAAATTGTTTTAGCCCACGAAAGGAGTGTGAAGCTCCCTTATATGGAAGATATGAAACGAGAGATTTTGGAAGTGGTACAAAAATATACCCACGCTTCAAAAATTGATATCAAAGCTGATTCCAATCAAAATATCGATACATTAGAGGTCGAGATTATTTTAGGCAAATAATGAAAAAAAACGCAGTTTTTATTTCATTATTGTTTATTTGCTTTGTTTTTGGAATTTTTAGCGGCTATTGGATTTATACTCATTCTCACGCAAAAGAGTCCCTTCACAAACGCTCTGAAACAATAAACTCTAAAATCTTGAAACCTGAAGCAGAAACGATTTTTCCTAAAAAGTTAGAAGAAAATGCTTCAAACCCACCTTTGATTTTAAAAGATTCCCAAAATACATCCCTACAAGCGGAGCGAAAAGTCCGTAAAATTCCAACTCCTAAACCAAAAAAATTATCTAAAAAACCAAAATTGGGAATCATTATGGATGATATGGCCTACACTTGGCAACTCAAATTGTTACATCATCTCAAGCTTAAGATCACGCCTTCCTTTTTTCCTTATAATAATGATAATGAACTCACCCCAAAAATGGCAGCGAAAGAAAAGTTTTATATGGTTCATTTGCCTTTGGAAGCACTACATTTTTATCAAAGCCCCCACAAATGGATTAAGACAGGTCAGAGTAAAGAAGAGATTGAAAATTATATTTCTGAAATCAAAAGAGATTTTCCAAGATTGGCTTTTATCAATAACCATACTGGCAGCAAATTTAGTGCAAGTTATGAAGATATGAAAAATTTCATAGAAGTTTTGGAAAAATACGACATTGTTTTTGTAGATTCTCGAACAACCATTGAGACCAAAGCCCCTGAAATTTATGCACAAATGCATAAACCTTTACTTTCAAGACAAATATTTTTAGATAATGTTTTAAATGTGCAAGATATTCTTTTGCAAATCAAAAAAGCAATTGCTATGGCGAAGAAAAAGGGCTATGTCATTGCAATTTGTCATCCACATAAAGAGACTTTTGAAGCACTTGAAATTGCAAAGAAAACGCTTTTTGACAAAGTAGAACTTGTTTATATCAAAGATATTTTTGATTCGGTGAAAAAAACATATGAAAAGTGATTTTGTTTTTTCGCCTTTATATCCTCTTCCATCGTCTTTCAATGCCCTTAAAAATATCCCCAAACAGCTCTATTATACCGGCAATCCCAATCTTTTAGAGGCGCATTTTAAAATTGCTATCATAGGGACTAGGCGCCCAAGCCCTTATACCAAAAACTTTACTTTTGCTTTAGCCAAAAAAATTTCTCAAAATCAAGGCATTGTAGTGAGCGGGGGTGCATTGGGAGTGGATATCATTGCACAAAATGCGGCACTTCCCAATACGATTATGGTTTCTCCGACAAGTCTAGATATGATTTATCCTGTTTCAAATGCTGCTGTTATCTCTCAAATAGCCCAACAAGGATTGATTTTGAGTGAATATGAAAAAAATTACCCTCCAAAAAATTATTCCTTCATACAGCGTAACCGACTTGTGATTGCTTTAAGCGATTTAGTCATCATTCCCCACGCAGATTTAAACAGCGGTTCAATGCAAAGTGCCAAAATCGCTATAGAATGCAATAAGCCTATTTTTGTTTTGCCCCAGCGTCTTGATGAGAGCAAGGGAACGAATTTTTTGCTTCAGAATGCATTAGCGCAAGCTATTTATGATATAGATGTCTTTGTGGGGCAAATTTTTGGCAAACAAGAAAAAAATAACGATGAATTCTTGAGATTTTGTGCCAATATGCCTACTTTTGAGGAGGCTTATTTGATGTATGGAGATTTGGTTTTAGAATATGAGCTTGAGGGGAAAATTGTGAGAGAAAATGGATTTTTAAAGGTTGTATTATGATTGTGGCGTGCGATGTAGGGCTTAAAAGAATCGGTTTGGCGGGCTATATTGGCGGGGTTGTCTTGCCAATGGAACCCATCATTCGTAAAAATCGCCACCAAGCCGCCCAAGAGCTTTCAAATTTTTTGGAGTTGAAAAAGGCTTCCATTCTTGCGGTGGGACTACCTAGTGCCCAAGATGAAAATTTGACGCCAATGTATCATCGTATTAGGCATTTTATGGGACTTGTAAAATTTCAAGGAAAAATTGTTTATGTCAATGAGGATTATTCAAGTATTGAGGCGTTTGAAGATATTCTTTATATGGGAAAAAAATCTAGAAGACAAGCTTGTAAAAACGGAAAATTAGATTCTTTAGCAGCTTGTAAAATATTAGAAAGATACTTAAAGAGCATTTAAGCCACAAGAAGGACTCTATAGAGTTAAGCCCTTACTGCAAGTTTGCTGATAGCTTCAGTGTTGAGGTCATCCATATGGGTTTTGAGAACTTTGGAATACATATCAACCAATCGGTTGGTTTCAATCAGATTTGTCATTTCGGTAACGGCATTTACATTGCTTTTTTCGACAAAATATTGAACTAGAGAATTTGGAGCGATCAGATTTTCTCTTTCATTGATTTTATCCTCGGGGTATTCATAGAGATTTTTACCGACTTTTTTGAGATACTTAGGATTAGCAAAACTAACGATTGCGATCGCTCCTGCTGCCAATGTTTCTCCAATAGCTTCATTAGCAGTATCCCTAAAATAAAGATTGCCGTTTTTGTCTGCTTCTATTTCCATACCTTGTGCCATCATAATCCCGCCTTGATTGTCCAAACCAACTCTGCTTAAAACGTGATACCCTTCTTTGGTACTAAGCATACCATCTGTTCCTATTGTAAAGCTTCCATCGCGGGTATATCTGATGCCATCAGGGGTTTGAATTGCAAAATAAGCATTTTCTCTTTGCAGGGCAAAATCTAAAGGATTTTCCGTTCTGCTCATAGCACCCATAGCTCTATCTGTGTATTCTTCAGAAATGATAGGCACTCGATCCAAATTTCTGTTGATGTATTTGGCGGCATCTCGGGTTTGATTTTTGATAGGCAGGGTTTCTTGATGGGTTTGATAAAGCCTTAAAAAATCCCCGATAACCACATCATCGCGTTTAAAAGAATTGGTATTGAGATTGGCAAGATTATTTGAGATCAAATCAAGTCGATTGAATTGAGTGACCATACCCCCTGTTGCAGAGTAATAACCATTTTGCATTGAAACCTCTTTGTCGGATTTAAACTTGATTCAAGCAAGTTTTATTCCCATAGAATTTATTGATGATATTTGTTATCATTTTTGGGTAGAATAAGCGTAGTTTTGAGAGAAAGAGGAGAAATGCAACAGACTATTCAATCGTTTCAAGATTCTTTTCAAACGTGGGGATATTTGATTTTATTTTTGTATTGTATGGGTAGCGGGTATGTGGGCATAGTCGTTGCAGGCATACTCAGTTCTTTGGGCAGTATGGATATAGGGATTTCGATTTTGGTTGCTTTTTTGGGCAATACTTTTGGAAGTAGTGTTTTAGCATTTTTGGGCAGGTATCAAAAAAGTGAGATTTTTAAATACTTCTCAAAACACCGCAGAAAAGTTGCCTTAGTCCATATCTGGATGAAAAAATACGGAATTTGGCTGATTTTTATCAACAAATATATCTATGGAGTCAAAACAATTGTTCCTATCGCAATTGGTTTGAGCAAATATGATTTGAAAAAATTTTTAATTCTAAATGCTTTTTCTTGTGGTATTTGGGCTGTATTTCTAGGTATGGTATCATTTTTTGCAAGTGAGTTTATCAAGAGGATTTTTTCTGCAGCAAGCGATATGCCTTATTTAATGCCTTTGATTTTCATAGTATTTGTTGTGGTTATTTGGTTTTTGTTAAAAAAATTTAGTAAAAAATAGCAATATTTTTGAAATGTTTTTGATTTGTTTTCATAGGAAAGTTTTTGATATATACATTTTGATGTATAATATCGCATTTAAAAATAAATCATAAAGGATAAAAAAATGAAAAAAATAGGAATTTTTTATGGAAGCGATAGTGGAAATACTCAGACAGTCTGCGAAAAAATAGCTGATAAACTTGGCAAAGAGAACGTGGAACTTATTGATGTTGCAAAAGCTTCTAAAGACCAGCTTTTAGGATTTGATAATCTTATTTTAGCAAGTTCAACTTACGGGAGTGGCGACCTTCAAACTGATTGGGAAGATTTCATCGGTTCTTTAGAAGAAGGTGATTTTTCTGGAAAAACAGTTGCGCTTGTAGGACTTGGAGATCAAGACACTTATAGCGATACATTTTGTGATGCGCTTTATCATTTGTATGAAAAAGCAAAGGGTGGCAAGCTAATTGGTCAAACTTCTACTGATGGCTATACTTTTGATGATTCTAAAGCAGTTGATGGGGATAAGTTCGTAGGATTGGCAATTGATGAAGACAATCAAGATGATTTGACAGAAGAAAGAATTGATTCTTGGGTCAATCAAATCAAATCAAATTTTGCTTAATTTTTTAAGCATTTGATTGAATTTACATAAAATTTTGAAGAGTGTTGGCCTTAGCCATCCACTCTTTGAGCTCTTCCCAATTTTCTTCTTGAATCAGTTTTTCAGCAAGTAACATTTCTTTTCCAAACAAATCAATTGATTTTAAGACATTTTCTTTATTTTGTTTAAAAATATCATTCCACATAATTGGAGAGCTTTTTGAAATCCGGCTCATATCTTTAAAGCCCCCACCTACAAGAGCAAGGATTGTTTGTGGGTTTTCTTGGGAAAGAACGGTGTTTGCAAGCGCATAACTGATGATATGAGGAAGATGACTGATAAAGGCAATGTGCTTATCGTGGTCTTTGGAATTCATTTTAATGATACGCATTCCAATGGAAAGAAAAATTTCTTTCGCACAAGCAATTTGAAATTCACCACTATTTTCTAAATCCGTAAAGATAATGATTTTATTTTTAAACAAATCTTTAAGGGCGGCCTTTGGTCCATAAAATTCAGTCCCACTCATAGGATGGGCAGCGATAAAATTTTTACGTATTTTAGGGGGAACAGCAGCGATAATTTTTTCTTTTGCCCCTCCTAAGTCAATAATCGTCGTATGAGGAGAGGTTTTATCTAATTTTTGAAGAGCTTGAATAATCCCTTCTAAAGGGATGGCTAAAAAAATAACATCGCATTCTTGGATCTCATCAAAGCTCACACATTCATCGACCAAACCTAAAGATAATGCCTGTTGGGTATGCAGTGGGTTGATATCATAGCCCAAAATGGTTTTAAACATCTTAGCTTGTTGCAATGCTAGTCCCATCGACCCGCCAATGAGACCCAAACCGATAATTCCTGCCTGCATTTTTTCCTCCGTTAAATAAAACATTATAATGCAAATTCAAAGCATTTGCCCAAAGATTAAAAACTAAGTTGGCAGTTTTTATAAAAGAACTTCTTTTAAAACCTCTTCAATTTTGCTGACAGGAACGATTTGCATTTCTTTTTTGACTTCTTCAGGAATATCTTCCAAATCTCTTTTATAATTTTTTTCAGGGATAAGAACTTTTTTGATTCCTGCTTTATGGGCTGCAATCAGCTTTTCTTTGAGTCCTCCAATAGGCAAAACTACTCCTGTTAATGTTAATTCACCCGTCATTGCAACATCTGAACGTGTCTTTTTTTCACATAAAATCGAAGCAATCACACTTGCCATAGCAATGCCAGCACTAGGACCATCTTTTGGCGTAGCGCCTTCAGGAACGTGTAAATGGATATCATAGAGATTATAATTTTGAACTTCCTGATCTTTTTTACTCTTTTTTGATTTTGGTGAATGTATTTTTAAAACTTCTGAATCAATCAATACTTTGATGACAGAAAATGCAATGCGTGCTGACTCTTTCATCACATCTCCCAAACTACCAGTGAGTGTAAGCGAGCCTTTTCCTTTGATTTTAATCGCTTCGATTTTAAGCACATCTCCCCCGACACTTGTCCAAGCCAATCCGTTGATGATCCCGATTTTATTTTCTTTATCAACAGCATCAATTTCAAAAACGATTTTATCAAGATAATGTGGCAATTCTTTGGGGACGATGATAATTTTTTTCATTTTTTCTTTTGATTCGAGGATAATTTTTGCACATTTTCTCATAATGGTTGCAATATTTCGGCGCAGGTTTCTCACACCTGCTTCGCGAGTATATTTTTCGATGATGATTTTGATAGCATCAGGTGTGATAGCGATTTCACTTGATTTTAAAGCGTGTTTTTTAATCTCTTGAGGGATCAAGTATTTTTTTGCTATCTCTTCTTTTTCTTGAGGAGTATAGCTTGAGACAGCAATAAATTCCATTCTATCGCGTAATGGAGGCGGAATATTGGAAATATCATTGGCAGTGGCAATAAAAATGATTTGAGAAAGATCAATGTTAAAATTCGTGTAATAGTCCCTGAACGCAATATTTTGCTCAGGATCAAGAATTTCAAGCAATACACTTGTAGGGTCGCCACGCATACTTCTTCCCACTTTATCAATCTCATCAAGGACCATCACAGGATTCATCTCTTTAGCCTCAATCAATCCTTGTACGATTCTTCCAGGCATCGCACCCAAATAAGTGCGTCGATGCCCTCTGAGTTCATTGACATCTTCAAGACCACCAAGTGCAATTCTGATTAAAGGGCGTTCAATGGCTTTGGCGATTGAGTTTGCAAGACTTGTTTTTCCCACACCTGGAGGTCCATAAAAGCAAAGAATTGTTCCTTTTCCTTCGGCATTTGTTTTATTTCTGAGATTTAAAAGTTCCCTGACAGCAAAATATTCAACAATACGTTCTTTTGGTTTTTGGAGGGAATAGTGATCAGAATCAAGCTGTTTTTGAACATTTTTTATTGAAAGTTTTTTCTTTCTAAATTTTCCAAATGGAATTTCAAGCACCCATTCAATGTAGTTTTGAACAACATTTGCATCGGCGCTGTCTTGGTGCATTTTACTCAAGCGATCAATTTGTTTTTTGACTTCTTTATAAGCTTCTTTGTCCATAGAAAGTTTGATTTTTTCAAGTTTTTGGTAATATTGATCGATCTCTTCATCTCTTTGCTTATCAACCCCGAGTTCTTTTTGGATTTGTTTGAGTTGCTCTTTAAGAAAATATTCTTTATTGATTTGTTCCATTTTGTTATGGACTTTGCTTTTAATTTCTTTTTGAAGTTTTTGTGTTTGGGTTTCTTCAATCACAAGATCAATCAAAAGCAACAATCTTTCTTCTGTGTCATCACTAGCAAAAAGACGATAAGACTGCTCTTTTTTTAATCTTAAAGCAGAGGCAATAAGATCGATGATTCGATTAGGGTCGTCGTTGTCATCAATGGTTTTGAGTAGGTCTGGAGGAAAAAATTGACTGATATTGGCAAGACTAGTGACTTTTTCACGCAAGACTTCCATAATGGCATTGATTTTATCTGGATCGTAATTTTTATAAACAATGACATCTACAAGTGCTTGAAGCGGATCTTCATCTTCTATAGACAGGATTTTTCCTTTTGTAATGCCTTGAAAAAGAAGCTTGACTCTCCCATCAGGAAGTGCCACTTTTCGCATAATGCTCCCAATGACCCCTACATCATAAAAGCTGTCTTTAAGTCTTTTTTGTTCTTGAGAATTTTTTGCACAGCTTACAAACACGAGATCATTTTGCTCAAGAGCTTTGTTGGCAGCTTTGATATTGGGCTCATCTGTGATGAAGATAGGAGCGATCATAAAAGGATACATAAAAACTTCATCTTCAATGATGACAGGCATCACGCTTGGAAAGTTGCCGTAACTATTTATTTGCATATCAGATTCCTTTACCAGTTAAATATAACGACATACCACGGGATGTGCGAAGGTTTTGGGTGAGTTTCTTTCTCAAGTTTTTCATCAATCCTATCGAGATATTTTTCTAAAGCCTCTTTTTTGTGTTGTTTTTTATAAACGTTTGCAATGGCTTTATTGAGTTCATTTTGCCCCAAAATGAATTTTACCTGCATATATTCTACATACGGAAGATAGCGACTATTAGGGTATTTATTGAGAAAAATATCTAAAGCTTGGATTGTATCTGATATAAATTCTTGATCCTTGCTTTGATTTCTAAAAGCATAATAATGGGCTTGTAATTTTAAAAAAGCAATATAATCGGCATTTTCAATCGTTCCATATCGCTTCAGATATTCATCAAAATAAAATTCAGCTAAAATATATTCTTCTTCGCTCATATGTGCCTGCCCTAAAATAAGCATTGCTTCAGGCAATAAAGGGGAATTGATATGCTCGCTTTGAAGAGAAGAATAATAATTATCAGCAGTTTCAAGATTCCCGAATTTGATTTCTTTTACAATGCCTTGATACCAGTATATGGCGGGCTTATTGTATTCTGTATTTTGTTTTGCGCAAGCTGCAAAAATGATAATGGTAAAAATTAAAAAAATAATTTGCTTATAAGGCATAAAGCTCCTAATTTTATTTAGTTTCTTGTAGTCTTTATTTTGTATTATACCTAATCTCACGCAATCAATTAGAAAAATAATTTTGTAAAATTGATTTTTAGATGTAAAATTTGGATAAAATCTAAAGAATATATGATAAGATTTGTTTTCTAAAATATAGTATTTAGTATAAGTTAGGGGTTTAACAAATGATTTTTGATGTAAAATCGCCAATTTTGGGATTTGAAAATGTCATAAAGATGAAGCTGGAAAGAATAGATGACATTTTTGTTCGCCTTAGCAACGCAGAAAGTGATGTTCCTGTCTTCACGCTCATCAATCCGTTTGTTTTAAGAGAATATGAATTTGATGTTCCCATTGCTTTGAAACTTTTGCTCGACCTTGAAAATAGCAACAATGTTTTTACAGCCAATATTATGGTTATTCAAACCCCGATTCAAAATTCCACGATTAATTTTCTAGCCCCCGTTGTCTTTAATTTCGACAATCAAACAATGGGACAGGTCGTTTTAGACAGTCTTAAATACCCTCAATATGGTCTTGCTGAGCCTATCGCCAATTATTATAAAGAAGAAAAATAATTTTATTGCTATTTATTTAACTTAATTTTTTATATTTTAAGAATTATTTTAAATAAAATTTAATAAAGGATTGAGAATGCCAGCTCAAAAAACATTACTTTTTGTCGGGTATGGAAATATGGCCAAAGCAATTGCACTAGGAATTGCAAACAGCAATTTAAAAGACATTTATCGATTTGAAATCACAGGAAGAAATCCTCAAAAAGCTCAAAAATTCCTTGAAGAAAATCATTTAACAGGAGAAGCAAAAATCTATGATCCATCATTAGGGATTGATGTAGATGGAAAAATCGTTATTTTATGCATCAAGCCTTATGCTTTAGAGAGTTTTAAATATAAAGGCAATGCCAATTCCGTGTATAGCGTGATGGCAGGAGTGAATATCGATACGTTAAAACAGCATATCATTTCTGCCAATTATGTCAAGGCAATGCCCAATGTCGGGGCTAGATATCAAAAGTCATCGACGGCTGTGTATATGGAGGGAAACATTGCTGAAGAGGCAAAAAAAATCATTTCAAGTTTTGGCTGTGCTGTTTTTGTGGATTCTGAATCTTTAGTAGATGCTTCTATAGCCACAGGAGGCAGTTCGCCGGCTTTTTTAGCTTTGGTTGCTCAAGCATTGATTGATGCAGGTGTCAGGGAGGGGTTGAAGCGTGAAGATGCGCTCAGTCTTGTTAGAACGACATTTGAAGGATTTTCGCATTTGCTTTGTGAGCAATCCCCTGATCAAATCATCTCTTCAATTACAAGTCCGGGAGGAACGACGATAGAAGGTCTTTTTGTGCTTGAAGATAGGGCGGTTAGAGGTGCTTTTATTCAGGCTTGTCACGAAGCTGTATTAAAATGCAAGAAGAAGCACTAGTTTCTCTCATCCTTGTTCATCGCACCATAAGCAAACTTCACATAAACAGATAGCCCGATTAGAAGCATTGCTACTCCGCCTGTAAGGAAGACTGCATAGATAATTTTATCAGGCTCACTGATAGTGAATTTAAATACCAACATCAATGCTTCGATAGCCAAAGCAATCACAATGGATCCCAAAAAGCGAATCATTGTTTTGTGAATGGCACGATGATTATCCCCGCTATTTTTTCCCAAAACCTCTTCTTCAAAAATTGCTTTAACCAGATCAAAGATTGCCAAAGCCAAAGTGAGCAAGATAGTGGATTCAAAAACTTCTTTGATATCAAAGCTTCTAAAATGGATTGAAGCTGTCCAAAAACTTGCAATACCTTTTATAAAAAGTAGGATAGATACCAGAGTGAGCATACTTGAAAGAGAAAAATACATAGCGATACTAAAATTTGAAAACACATCATAAAAACGACTTGGAGAGCTGATATTGATAGCTTCTTTAAGAGGAATATCAACACACACTACAAAAAGAAGCTCACGTTTTGCATTATAAACAGGATAGGAAGAAGTCACAACGAGATTCCCATCAATTTGGGTGGGGTAGGGATTAGTGATGATACATTTTTGCTCTTTGAGAGCTTCAGAAAAATACGCTCTATCGGCAAAATTTTCACAAATATCGTGTCGAACGTTTTTATTCCCCGTAATTGTTTCACTGATTTGGTTGCCTTTGGAATCTAAAATATAGATGCAATCAAAGGCTTTAATTTCATCTTTGATTTTTTTGATTGCATTTAAAACAGAGTCAAAAGTTGTTTCAGGCATATAGTTTTTGATATTTTGAGTGAATAAGTAACAAATGTAGGCACGCAGTTCGGATCGGATTTTTGAATAGGTGGTGATGTCTTTTGAGAGCATAGCAGATTTCCTTAAAGTTTTGTTGTCTGTTGTGAAATTTTACTATGAATTTAAGTGTTTTGAATTTTTAAAGATTTTATCTTTAAAACTGGTTTATAATTCTAAAATCTAAATAACAATGGGGATGCCTATGCTATATTATTTGTATTCGGTTTTTGGAATCAATGTATTCCAATACCTGACTTTTAGAGCGGGGATAAGTTTTTTTGTGGCTTTTTGCCTATGTGCTTTTGTGATGCCCTCTTTTATCAAATGGGCAAAATCAAAAAAAGCCAATCAACCCATATCAACTTTTGTTCCCGCCCATCAGGGCAAGGCAAATACACCCACGATGGGGGGAATAGTATTTATTTTAGCTGGGGTTCTTGCTTCGCTTTTAAGTGTCAAGTTAGATAATGCTTATGTTGTTTTGGGTCTGATTGTTTTGATCGCCTTTGGTTTGATTGGAGCTAGAGATGATTATATGAAGATTGCAGCCAAGAAAAACAGCGGTATGAGTGCGAGATTAAAATTTATTCTTCTGTTTATCGTTTCAGTAGGTGTTGCAAGCTCTTTGAGCATAAACGGACTTGATTCAAGCCTGTATGTGCCTTTTATGAAAAAACCTTTGCTTTATTTGGGGGATTATCCAGGTGTAGCGATTGCTTTTTGGACATTGGTATTTTTAGCAACTACTAATGCAGTCAATATTACGGATGGTCTTGATGGATTAGCAAGTGTGCCAAGCATCTGTGCTTTGGTATCTTTGTCCATATTTGTTTATATTGCTGGTAATGCTGAATTTTCAAGATACCTTTTATGGCCTCGCGTTGTAGATGCTGGCGAACTTTTTGTTGTCTCTGTTGCATTGATTGGTGCTCTTTTTGGATTTTTGTGGTACAACTGCCATCCCGCTCAAGTTTTTATGGGGGATAGTGGCAGTCTTGGTATCGGCGGATTTATTGCTTATATGGCGATAGTTTCAAATAACGAAATTTTATTGATTTTGATCGGATCGATTTTTGTGATTGAAACCCTTTCAGTCATTCTTCAGATCGGAAGTTACAAAACCCGCAAAAAAAGAATTTTTTTAATGGCACCCATCCACCATCATTTTGAGGTCAAGGGTTGGGCGGAAAACAAAATCATCGTGAGATTTTGGATCATTGCGATTTTGAGTAATATCATTGCTTTGATGAGTATCAAAATAAGGTAAGCAATATGAAGAACGTTTCAGTTTTTGGCTATGGTGTCACGACGAAGCCCATTGTCAAATTTCTTAATCACAAAGGGATAAAATGTGTCATTTTTGATGATAAGTTTTTAAGCCCATCAACAGATGAATACGGGAATCTTTTATTGCCCTCTGATGAATTTAAAGCACAAGATTCTGAAATAGAGATTTTAAGTCCTGGCATTCCCCCAACCCATTTTTTGATTCAGAAGTCAAAAAATCCCATTGGCGAGTACGATTATTTTTATGATTTATTTTCACCCTCTTATTGTCCTCAAACCATTTGGATTAGCGGAACTAACGGCAAAACGACGACAACAGAAATGCTCACGCTTTTGCTCTCTAAATTTGGGGCACAAAGTGGGGGAAATATCGGCACACCTTTAGCCGAACTTTATACAAAAAAAGCACCTTTGTGGGTTTTAGAAACAAGTTCTTTCAGCATTCACTATATCTGCAAGGCTTTTCCAAATCTATATCTTTTGCTTCCGGTAAAAGAAGATCATATCAGTTGGCACGGGAGTTTTGAAGCTTATGTTTGTGACAAGCTCAAACCGCTTTCATTGATGCAACAAGACACTTATGCTATTTTGCCTGAAGAATTTTCTCAAAGACCTGAAGTGATAAATTTTATAGGAAAAGCCTTTTTTTACAGCGATTCACAAAGCTTGGCTGAAAAAATCGGCGTGTCTATAAAAGATATTTGCTTCCAAGAGCCTTTTTTGCTTGATGGACTTTTGGCATTATATGCTTCAAAGATTTTATTCAATCAAGCTGATATTGATTGTCTCAATACTTTCAAGGTAGGTGCTCATCGGATTGAAGAATTTAATGACAAAAAAGGGCGCTTATGGGTTGATGATAGCAAGGGAACAAATGTAGATGCCACGCTTGAAGCACTGAAACGCTATAAAAATAAAAAAATATTTTTGATTTTGGGAGGAGATGACAAAGGAGCAGATCAAAAACCTATTTTTGAATTGGCAAAACATTTAGACATAGAAATTTTTACGATAGGAAGCAATGAAAAAAAGCTTTTAGCTATGGGGGAAAGCTACGCTCTTAAAATATACCCGTGTTCTAGATTGGAAGAAGCAATCAAGAAAATAAAAGATGTCTTAAAAAGCGATGGCGTGGGCTTGCTCTCTCCTGCAGCTGCAAGCCTCGATCAGTTCAAATCCTATAAAGAACGTGGGGAAATATTTCGACAATCTGTTTTAAAAGAGGAACAAGAATGAAAAAAATTATTTTTAGTTTTGCCATTATGATTTTTGGGGTTTTTGCTCCGATTTCTTTAAAGGCTTTAGACAATCCAGATTTTATTGATTTATATGTGATTTTAAAACAGATTGATCAAATCAATCAAGTCATAGATACGTATAAAAAGGATCCGCATAAATCTCAAGAAACAGCTTTGTATGCTGATCAAAAAAATGATTTGATGAAAGAGCTTGCTACAAAGATTGTCAGTCACAAAGAAAAAATTGGTATCAATATCGAGCAAAACAAAACCGATCAAGAAAAAATCAAGCAAAAGCTTCAAGTAAGCGAACAAACAAAGGATATCTACGCATTGATGAGCGATAAAATTTCTTTAGATTCGCTTTGGCTTGATCAAAGTATGTATGAGTTTTTAGAAAAATTACGCAAAAAAATTGATTTTTTCAGTCAAAAAGATGATGTGGTTAAAATCGTCTCGCCTTATCTATTGCAATTTGCCCAAAAAAAAGCTCAAAAATATTCTTTGCCCACAGAACTCAAAGAGGCTCAAAAACATACGCTTCAAACCCAACTCAATCATTATCAAACCAAGCTTGAAACCTATATGGAAATTTTAAGCTACATTCAAAAAAATGCCCAAGAGGTGCTCCCTCAAAATGCAGCTATGAATATAGGAATGGAATGGGTATTGGAGAAAATTGACCACTATATCCCTTTGAATACAAGTAATTTAGGAATTGCCAAAGTCATACTTTCTTTGGTAATGCTGATGATTTTGCTTGGATGTCGAAAGATTGTTGCTCGCATCATTATGAAGCTGATAGATTTTTTTATAAAATTTACTCGCCACAATCAAGAAATACAAAACAAGATCCGCAATGATATCATTGCCCCGATTTCAGCGTTTTTATTGATTTGGAGCTTTGCCATTGCTTTGGATATTTTGTACTACCCCAATTTTCCCTCTCCAAAGATTGAAGTGTGGTTTGGAGTGGTTTATATAGCCCTGATAGCTTGGTTTGTGATTTCTTTGCTAAAGGGTTATGGGACAGCTTTTATCACCACCATCGCTCAAAAAAGCACAGATGGATTCCGAAAAGAAGTGATCAATTTGATTTTAAAAATTCTTTATTTTATCGTGATTGTTTTTGCTCTTTTGGTGATTTTAAAACATTTAGGGTTTAATATTTCTGCCATTGTCGCTTCTTTAGGCATCGGGGGATTGGCGGTTGCTTTGGCGGTAAAAGATATGCTGGCAAATTTCTTTGCTTCTGTAATGCTTCTTTTTGACAACTCTTTTTCTCAAGGCGATTGGATAGTTTGTGGGGATATTGAAGGGAGTGTCGTAGAAATGGGGTTGCGACGCACAACCATCAGGACATTTGATAATGCAATGCTTTTTGTCCCAAATTCCGAACTTGCTAATAAATCGATTCGAAATTGGAATCGACGCAAGGTTGGCAGACGCATTAAAATGAGTGTCGGCTTAACTTATGATTCTACAAGAGAGCAGCTCCAAAAGTGCGTTAAAGAAATCAGAGAAATGCTTTTAAATAATCCCAATATCTCAAAAGACACCGATGAACGCGGCTCGATAGATTATCAACTCATTGTCAAAAAAGATATTATCTCAATGGATGATTATTTGGGTTATAAAAGCACGCTTTTTGTTTTTGTAGATGAATTTGCCGATAGCTCCATCAATATCTTGATTTATTGCTTTACAAAAACTGTGGTTTGGGGAGAGTTTTTAAAAGTCCAAGAAGAAGTGATGCTTGAAATTATGCGTATTGTCCAAGCCGATGGCTTAAGCTTTGCTTTTCCAAGCCAAAGCGTTTATGTCGAGAGTTTGCCCAAACCTGCTTGATTTTTTGAAAACTCCATATCTGAGAAACATTTGAAAATCTAATGTTTCATTGTTTCCATTTCAGATGATTCTTTGGGTTTTTTCTTCTTTGATTTATGTTTTATTTATATAATAAACACATATCGTGTTTATTATATATTTGCAAAACGGAGGGGGAAACCTATGCCTGTAATCATTCCTCAAGAAATCCCAGCTTTTAAAGCGCTTCAAAATGAGAATATTTTCGTAATGTCTTCAACTAGAGCGCTCAGACAAGATATCCGACCAATTGAAATTGCAATATTTAATTTGATGCCCACCAAAATCCAAACTGAAAGCCAACTCATAAGGCTTCTTGCTAATTCACCCCTCCAAGTCAAGATTACTTTGCTTACGACGCAAACTTATGAGAGCAAACATACGCCTAAAACCCATTTGGAAAGGTTTTATAAAAAATTCGATGCACTCAAAAATATGTATTTTGATGGAATGATCATCACAGGAGCTCCGATTGAGACAATGGAATTTGAAGAAGTGGCTTATTGGGATGAAATGAAAGAGGTTTTAGAATTTGCTCAAACTCACGTCAATAGCACGATTTATATTTGTTGGGGGGCGATGGCAGGTCTGTATCATCATTATGGCATTCAAAAATACCCTTTGGATAAAAAAGTTTTTGGTGTTTTTGCCAATTCCAAAACAAATACCTCCGATATTTTGTTTAACGGGTGTGATGATAAGATTTATATGCCTCATTCTAGGCACACTAAAGTTGATGAAGAGAAAATTTTGCAATGCCAAGATTTATGTGTTTTATGTGAAGATACTGAAGCAGGGGCGGGCATTATCAAATCTCGTGATAATAAAAAGATTTTCATTATCGGGCATTTGGAATACGATCGCGATACCCTAAAGCAAGAATATGAAAGAGACATCGCCAAAGGGCTAAAGATAGATGTGCCAAAAAATTATTTCGATTCAAATCATCAAGCAAGTGTGAATTGGCGGGCAGGGGCGAGCTTGATTTTTAGCAATTGGCTCAATTATTATGTTTATCAAGTCACCCCTTATGAACTGAACTTCTCTCAGACTTTAAACATCTAGTTCGATGCCTACGGGGCAATGATCGCTCCCTGTAATTTCAGGGTATATTGCAGCACTTTTGAGTTTTGGAGCAAGAATATTTGAGCATAAAAAATAATCGATTCTCCAACCCGTGTTGTTTTCTCTAGCTTTGCCCATATAACTCCACCACGTGTAAGCCCCCTCTAAATCAGGGTAAAAATACCGATAAGTATCTGTAAAGCCAGCATTGAGCAATTGAGTAAATTTCTCTCTTTCTTCATCTGTGAAGCCGGCATTTTTTCGATTCGTTTTTGGATTTTTAAGGTCAATTTCTTGATGCGCGACATTTAAATCCCCACACACAACAACAGGCTTTTTTATTTCCAATTGCTTTAAGAATGTTCTAAAGTCATCCTCCCATTGCATTCGGTAGGGTAATCTTTCAAGTTCGCGCTTGGAATTTGGCGTATAGACATTCACTAAATAAAAATGCTCATATTCTATAGTAATGATCCGACCTTCTTTATCGTGATGTTCAATACCCATATCATAAGCTACGCAAAGAGGTTTGATTTTTGAAAAAATCGCCACGCCCGAATAACCTTTTTTTTCAGCCGAATTCCAATATTCTTCATACCCCTTAAATTCAAATGCAGCTTGATCTGGACTCATTTTTGATTCTTGAATACAAAAAATATCAGCGTTAATAGAAGTAAAAAACTCCATAAAGCCTTTGTTCATACACGCCCTCAAGCCATTCACATTCCAAGAGATGAGCTTCATTATTTTCCTTAACGATAGGATGAATTTGATGGCTAGATTATAGCTTTTTGATTTTAATATCAGAATTTCATCGCCGTTGTTTGTCAAATCCAAATCAATTTAACAATGAATCAAATCGTTTAAGTTGTTTTTCAAGGGTTTTTTGGAATAATCCATCTTTTAAATTTGGCTTGATAGCTCAGTCGGTAGAGCAGGAGACTGAAAATCTCCGTGTCGGTGGTTCGATTCCGCCTCAAGCCACCATATGCCTATACAATCCATTTATTTTTAAAACACACACAACTAACTAAACCACAAATATATTGAAATACTATAGAAAGAATGAAATCAGAAGAATAGAAAATGATGGCAGGAAACCCCTGCCATTTGCAAGATGATTATTTGTCTTTTGAATGTTTATGATTAGCATCGTGAGATTTTTTGTGTTGGTGATCCATATCGCATTGATAATGATGATCCAAACCACTTGCTTTTAATTGCTCTTTAGTCATTGTCTTTTTTTTCGCATCGATAGCTTTTTTAACAGCCTCTCGTCTTTCTCTGAATTCTTTGAGGGTCATATTATCCGTATTTTTTTTCATCGCTTCTTCGAGCTTTTGATGGAATTTCATCGCCTCATCTTTTTTCATTGTCTTCATTCGCTTATTGAGTTCGATTTTATAATCAGGAACATCTTTTGGTGCTACTATTCCTGCCATTTGTACAAGATCATCGTTGCTTTTTTTAGAAAAATCAGCACCGAAAGCAAATGAAGCACATATTGCGCCTGCCAAAATCATTGAAGTAATTTTTTTCATTTTTTTTCCTTTATGTTAAAAAATTAGACAGCAATTATAAGTCTTGTATGTGAATCATCTGTTAATTTGCTATCTACACAATCTTAAAAATCTTAATAAAATATAAAACCCCTCATTGCATTTGAATGAAAGGATTTCAAGCAAATACTGATAACACTCCTAAAGCAGTCCATCATATAGAACCAAAATTTCTTCATTACACTTGCAAGCATTTTGATTGCATTGCTTGAAAGAGGAAGCTCTCCATTTGCTCTTCAAACAGATTTAAGAATTTGTATTTTTTTCCTTTTTTCTTAGATTCAGATCTGTTTTTAATCTGATTTTCTGAAACATTGCACAATATTTCAGAGATTTATCAAATATTTTTAATAATATTTATATTAAATATAGTAAATTTATAATTATATTAGTAAATATATCAAATCAAATAAATCACAAAATTATAAAAAAATGTCAATTCAATGCTATAAAACACAAATTATGAAAAAATAATTAATGGATTTTTTAATGAAATTGTGTTTTAATGTAGGTAATAAAATCTTTAATCAAAGATAATTTAAGGAGCATTCTAATGAATCCAATCAATAAAATAAACAAACGCGATCAAGCCCACATCGATACCTCACTGGGTAATATTTTCGCACGGGGGGGGGGGGGCAAAATAATCACTCCCGAAATTGCCCTTCGCTTAAAGATTCCAACCAGACCGGAAGGGGGTCGTGTAGGGAGAGAGGGGAAGTCGCGGGGGGCGCCGTCGCCTAGCAAAAAACACACAATAGTGACGTGCGCTGCGAACGTGTTGTGTTGCAGCGCTAGGTCGTCGAGTCGCACC